>JBBQSM010000030.1:0-33334 GCA_038234895.1 Gemmatimonadales bacterium | reverse complement strand
AGTATGCCCTTGCCGCCACGCTTCTGCACGCGGTACTCGCAAATGTCCGAGCACTAGCCTAACCCCATCTGCGTGACCACCAGCAACGTGGAGTCGCGCTTGATCACCACCATACCCACCACGGAATCGCCCGGGCGCAGTTCAATGCCCTTCACGCCCGTCGTGTCGCGTCCCATCTCGCGTACGTCGCTCTCGTGGAAACGCACCGACAGCGCGTGACGCGTGGCCAGCACGACATCGTTCGTCCCCGAGGTCACCTGCACGTCCATCAACTCGTCGTCGTCCTCGATCTTGATCGCCTTGATGCCGTTGGCGCGCGGGTTCGAGTACTGCGACAGCGCGGTCTTCTTGACGGTGCCGTTCTTGGTGCAGAAGAGCAGGAATTCGCTGTCCGAGAACTCGCGCACCGGCACCACCGCACGAATACGCGTGTCCGGTGTGACGTTGATGAGGTTCACGATGGGCTTGCCGCGCGTATCACGCCCGGCCTGCGGCAGTTCGTGCACCTTGATCCAGAAGCAACGGCCGTCATCGGTGAAGATCAGGATGTACGTGTGCGTGGAGACCACGTAGAACCGCTCCATGAAATCGCCTTCCTTCAGGTCGGCGCCCTGCTTGCCACGCCCGCCGCGTCCCTGCCGATTGTAGAGCGAGACCGCCGTGCGCTTCACGTAGCCCTGATGCGAGATGGTCACGACCATCTCTTCTTCGGCGATCAAGTCCTCGATCGAGAACTCGCCCTCGTCGCTCACGATTTCCGTCCGGCGGTCATCGCCGTACGTCTCGGCCATCTTGACCATCTCGCCCTTCATGATCTCCATGCGGCGCGGCTTGGACTCGAGAATGCCACGCATCTCCGTGATGAAGACGCGCACTTCCTTGAGCTCTTCTTCCAGCTTGTCGCGCTCGAGCCCGGTGAGCTTGGCGAGTCGCAGGTTGAGAATCGCTTCGGCCTGACGCTCGGAGAGCCCGAAACGCGTCTGCAACTGCGTGCTTGCGGTCGGCGTGTCCGGCGCCGCACGAATGAGCGCAATCACTTCGTCGATGTTGTCGACGGCGATCTTGAGCCCTTCGAGGATGTGCTCGCGCTCGAGCGCCTTGTCGAGATCGAACTGCGTGCGACGCACGATCACTTCATGGCGGTGCGCGATGAAGTGGTCGAGACACTGCTTGAGCGTCAACACCTTGGGCACGAGCTGCCGCGTGTTCGGATCGGGCACGAGCGCCAGCATGATGACGCCGAACGTCGACTGCATCGTGGTGTGCTTGTACAACTGGTTGAGCACCACACGCGGGATCGCATCGCGCTTGAGCTCGATCACCACGCGAATGCCGTCACGATCCGACTCATCGCGCAGTGCACTGATGCCGGTGAGTTTCTCTTCTTTGACCAGCGCCGCTATGTCCTGCACCAATCGCGCCTTGTTGACCTGGTACGGCACTTCGGTGACGACGATCTGCGAGCGGCCGCTGGATTCGCGCTCCTCGATCACGGCGCGTGCGCGCATCACGATGCGGCCACGACCCGTGTCCTGATAGTCGGCGATGCCCGCCCGACCGTAGATGTAACCGCCGGTCGGGAAGTCCGGCCCCTTCACCATCGCGCGCAACGCGGCCGGTTCGAGATCCGGCGTGTCGATGAGCGCCACCACCGCCTGCGCGATCTCGCGCAGATTGTGCGGCGGAATATTCGTCGCCATACCCACCGCGATTCCGGTCGACCCGTTGATCAGCAGGTTTGGTACGGTGGACGGCAGCACGCGCGGCTCTTCCAGCCGGTCGTCGTAGTTGGGCGCGAAGTCGACCGTGTTCTTGTCGATGTCGGAGAGCATCTCCATCGCCATGCGCATCAACCGCGACTCGGTATAGCGGTACGCCGCCGCCGAATCGCCGTCCATGCTACCGAAGTTGCCCTGTCCGTCCACCAGCGGGTAACGCAGCGAGAACGTCTGCACCATACGCACGAGTGCGTCATACACACTGCTGTCGCCGTGCGGATGGTACTTGCCGAGTACGTCACCGACGACCGTTGCGCACTTCTTGTACGGGCGGCCGGGCACCAACCCCAACTCGTTCATTGCGTAGAGCACGCGACGATGGACGGGCTTGAGACCATCGCGTACGTCGGGCAGTGCCCGCGACACGATGACGCTCATGGAGTAATTGATGAACGACTCCTTGATCTCCTCATCGATGAGGCGGGGCAGGATACGTTCGCGGGCGTTCGGTGCAGTCATGGGACGTCGAAGAAGGAGGTCCGGCGGCGGGGGAATAGCCTGTGAAATGTAGACGACCCCCCACGTAAAATCAACGCGGCGGGTCGCTCATAACTCTAGGATTTACAACAACTTACAAACGGGCTTTTCCGGCCTCACGAACCCCAGCTGCGGACCACCGACAGCAGGCGCCATTCGCCACGCACCCGCCGCAGCATGTAGACCGCGCCCCCGTTGCTGGCGCTGCCCAGTTCCACCCCGCCTTTCTCCCGGGGACGGTCCACGGCCACCAGCGCCCAGTCGCGCCAGACCAGCACCGGCGCCACTAAAACGTAGGACAACTCGGCCTCGGGGTCGGTCTTGCCACGCGCCGTGAAGAACTCGTCGCGCGCCCGACGCTGCCCCAGTGGACCGAAATACGCTTTCACCCGCGGGCGCGGCGCCTTGGGAAATTCGAACGTCTGCACTCCTGGCAAGACAAAGGTCACCGTGTCGCTGGCCAGCGGCGACGGCAGGCACCCATTCGATCGAGGGTCGGGCACCTCGCCGGTCAAACCCGCCGCGACCGCCATCCGCTGGTCCTTGTCGTCCGAATCCCAGCGTGGGCGGTCAATCCCTGCCTCCCATCCCACGATCACCCGGAACAGCGCGCGCGCTTCGGGCGTGTCCAACGGCTGCCCAACCCCACGCGCAATCAGGGTCGACTCCATCCGCTCCACGATCCGCTGGAGCGAGTCCTGCTGCAACGACGACGTGTCCTGCGGAAACACGCGCAGGTCGCCCGGATTGCACCGGTCCCCCAACTCCGCCCACGATGCGCCTTTGAGATACAGCGACCGTTCAGTCATGAGGCGCGTCGCGTAGAACGCGTCGTCGGCCTCGAGAAACGCGCGAATGGCTTTCGCGCTGTCGCTCTGCTCCGGCGCAGACGCCGGCGTGGCAGCGACCGACTTGGTGCCCTGCGCGTTTGCCGTCCGCTCCGTCGCCGACAGCGCGCACATCACCAGCGCCATCGCCACGGCACCCGCAACCCGACGCGCCAGCGCTTCTTCCTCCTTACGCTCCTCCGCCTCATCGGTCGCGTCCTGCGACGCTTCCTCAGCGCGCTCCTCCGCCTCCTCGGCCGCCGCTTCCGCGTCGATCGCCTGACGCTCCGCGCGGTAGCGCTGATACCACTCGCGCGTCACTTCCGCGGCGAGATCGCGATTGCCCAGTCCGAACGACAGCGCCAAGGCCAACGCCACCGCGCCAAAAAGAATCGCGAACGCGGTGGTGACAATGTCGGTGGCGATACCCAACTCCTGCAGCGCCATGAAGACAGCCAACACAATCACACCCACACGTCCGGTGCGCGCCAGCCACGGTCCGCCGTGCAACGCGCCAGCGGAGGCCATGATCAACCCGCCAACGAAACCGCCGAGCACGATGCCGAGAATGATGATCACGATCGCCGCGATCACGCTCGGGATGTAGCTCACAAGTTCAGAGAATACGTTGGCCAACGACTCCAGCCCGATGGCGTTGGCCGCCACCAGCAGAACGGCGAACATGACGAACCAGAAGAGCAGGTTCGCAATGACTTTCGCCGGATTGAGATGCGAGCCGGAGCGCTCGACGGCCTGCATCACACCACCGCGCTCGAGCAACTGATTGAAGCGCATGCGGCGCAGCAGCCGCTGCGTGCCTTTCTCGATCACCTTCGCGACGAGGTAGCCGGCGAAGAGAATGACCATCGCGCCAAACAGCGCCGGCACGAACTCACCGAGCAGCGAAAAACTCTGCTCCAGTCGTTCGGAGAACGTGGAGGAGACCGCGGACTGGCCACTCCCGCTTGGCGTGCTTGCCTGCGCCAGAAACAGGGTGTCGGACAGTTGAGTGGTTGTCACTGCGAAAAGAACGGGCAAAGGGGCGCCGGACGCATGGCGCGGACGGGTCGTACGACCAAAAGACAACTTAGTGAGGGATGTCCTTGCGTGCACCAGTCGGCGCAGCCCGTGGGGGCCGCTCCATCGGTCATCACTACAACCGCGTGCCCCGTTTGGTGTCGAAGATCGCGCTGCGTTTGCACGACGGGCACAGCAGCCATTCGCGCTGCCGGTGGTACCCGAGTCCAAACGAGCCACCACCGATCGGACGCTTGGTCATGGTCACCGCACAGCGCGGGCACACCGGTGCCTCCCCCGCGCTCACGGCGGAGCGCAATGTGCGCTCCTCGTTGGCGGTGTACCGGGCGGCGTCCGGCGCAGCGTCGCTCACAGGCGCACCACCACCTTGCCGAACTGCTGCCCCGAGGCGAGCCGTTCGTACGCACCACGCCCCTCGTCCAGCGACCACACCGAATCCACCGGCGGCTGCAGCTCCCCCGCTCGAAACAGCGTGGTCATGGCCTCGAACTCAGCGTTGTTGCCCATCGTCGAGCCCATCAGCGTCCACTGATTCCAGAACATCCGGCGCACGTCAAGCTGCACGAACGGCCCCGACGTCCCACCGCAGGTGACCAGCCGCCCGCGCTTGCCGAGTGCGATCAACGATTGCGCGAACGTCGCTTCCCCAACGGAATCGATGACCACGTCCACGCCGCGCTTCCCGGTCCGTGTGCGGATTTCCTTGCCGAGGTCGGGCGTACGGTGGTCGAGCAGCTGGTCGGCCCCCATGGTCGCCGCCCGCGCCAGCTTGTCCGGACTGCCCGAGGTCACCCACACCGTGGCCCCGATTCGCTTGGCGATTTGCAACGCCGCCTGCGCCACACCACCACCGATCCCCCAGATCAGGACCTGATCACCCGGCTGCACCTGGGCACGCGACACGATCATGCGCCAGGCCGTCAGCGTCGCAAGCGGGAACGCCGCCGCCGTTTCGAACGGAATGTGCTCCGGAATCGCATGCACGTTCACCGACGGCACCACCACGTACTCGGCCATGGTACCGGTGCGATGCTCGCCCAGAATGCCGTAGGACAGGCAGAAGGGCTGGTCGCCATCACGGCAGGCCTCGCAGTCGCAGCCGCGCGCGGTGACGCCGGGGTTGAGAATCACACGGTCGCCCACGGCCACGTTTCGCACATCTGCGCCGACGGCCTCCACGACACCGGCGCCGTCTGATCCCACCACCCACCCGTCATGGACTTTGACGCCTGGAATGCCGCCCAGCACGAACAGGTCGAGCCGGTTGAGCGCGGCGGCGTGGATGCGTACGCGCACGTCATCCGGATGCACGAGCTGAGGCACGGGGAGGTCGTCCCGGACTCGCAACTGCTCCACGCCGCCGTGGGCGTTGATGGTCAGGGCACGCATAGTGTCTGGCGGCATGGTCACGGCGTCACCGGCAGTGGGTGACGCTGCAATCGTTCCTTACCGCGTTTCTGCCGGTCGTAGCTGTACACACCACTCTTGCCAAAGGCCACGATGTACGTCTCATCGGGCAGCTGCCACCGGTCCACGCGCTTGCCCTGCCGGTCGATCACGTCGTAGCATTGCGCCGCTTCCGTGGTCGTGCACCGTACCGGCAGCCAGAGGCGATCGCCGGGCCCCACAACCGGCGCCAGGTCGCCACGAAAGGGCGGATGCACGGTCGGCCAATTGGCCGGTTCGGCGAACACGACGCTCGACGTCTGTGTCCGCTCTGCGCTGGTACGCAGCACTTCGGCGGTGGAGTCGCGGAAATGCTTGAGCACGCGCTTGCGATCCTGGTCTGTGACGGGAATCCCGGGGTAGGGAATGGAATCGGTTCGTGCGCGCGAGCCGTCCACCGCCACGAAGTCGATCCGGTAGCCGTTGGGCCGCACAATGGCGATGCCGCCGTCATCAAAGGCCGCCCACACGTCGGCGGGCAGCAGTGGCGCGGCCGGCGTGTAAAAGGTGCGCGTGCCCGTGGTGCTACTGGCCAACGGAGCTCGAGGTGGAGCGAGTGGAAGAATCTGCCCCAGCGAATCGCGCCCGCGTCCGGCCAGCGACAGGCGGTAGATAGGTACGGGGACCCGTGGCGGCGACACGCCAGGCGGCAGCGGAGGCGCCGGTGGCGGCGTGCCCTCGATGAACAGGAATTCGCCGGACAAGTAGCGAGGCTGCGGTGCGCGGCGTCCGCCTCCGCGCCCACCCGCCGGCGGCCCCGCCGCGCCTCCGGCTGCTCCTCCTCGCCCCCCGGCCATGCCAAAGGGCTGGCTCCGCGCAAAGGCGCCCTCGGGCGTGAACAGCATCAGACGTCCTTTCACCAGATCGAGGATGGCGGTCGAATCGCCGCGCCACGCCCACGGCTGGCCGGCGACACGGAATTGGTTCTCTTCCGCCCCGACCTTCATGACCTCGTCCACTTTGCCCGATACCAGGTTGACCCGAACGATCCGATCGGCCGGCTGGTCCACAACCAAAACGGATCCGTCCGTCAGCTCCCGCATCTGCGGCCAGCTCTCGAACGCGACCTTGCTGACCGCGGTCGCGGCAGGGAACGGCCGCTCGGGCGGGAGCGGTGCGCCGGCGGGCTGTGCCGACACGTCGGTCGCGACCACCAACGCGAGGGGAAACGCGAGTGAAAACGCGAGTGAAAGCGACGCGCCCGGGATACGGGGAAGCACGACAACGAGCGGGCGAGGCAAGCCGAGCGTCATGAAGCCGCGGAGTTCGGTAGGTGGGACGACGTGAACGAAGCGTGAACGATTGGTCCGGCCCATATATTTGTGCCTTCACACTCCCATCTGTCAGTCCACCGCCTCCGCTTTTCTTCCATGGCGTCCATAAAGGTCCCACCCCTCGGGGAATCCATCGTCGAAGCGACCGTCTCCCGCTGGCTCAAGCAGGAAGGCGACGCAATCGCCGCCGGCGACACGCTGGTCGAACTCGAAACCGACAAGATCACCGTCGAAGTGCCGGCGCTCGAAGCCGGCGTCCTGTCCAGTCGGTTGAAGCAGGAGGGCGATGTCGTCACGGTCGGTGAGTCGTTGGGTGAGATCGGCGCAGGGAGTGGTGCTGCTCCGGCCCCCGCTGCACCTGCCCCGAGCGCACCTGCCGCTCCTGTCGCCGCCGCGCCGGCGGTAGCCGCGCCAGCGGTAGCCGCGCCGGTCGTTGCGGCCGCAGACCCGAAGGTTTCGCCCGCCGCGTCGCGTTTGGCAACGGAAGCGGGCGTGGACCTGTCGACCGTGGCCGGCTCCGGTCGCGGCGGTGTGATCAGCAAGGCAGACGTGGTCTCCGCCGTCGCCGCGCCGAGTGCCTCATCGGCACCGGCCGCAGCTGCACCGGCGTCCGCGCCCGCGCCCGCGCCGGCTAAGCCGGCTGCTCCTGCCGCGCCCAGCGGCACGCGTGAAACGCGCGAGAAGATGACGACGCGCCGCAAGCGCATCGCCGAAAATCTGCTGCAGTCGCAGCACATGACGGCGCACCTGACCACGTTCAACGAGATCGACATGACGGCGATCTCGGCGCTGCGCGAACGACTCAAGGAGCGCGTGGAAAAGGAGCAGGGCGTCAAGCTGTCGTTCATGCCCTTCTTCGCGAAGGCCGCCGCGCAGGCGCTGCAGGCGTTTCCGCTGGTCAATGCACAGCTCGACGGCGATCACATCGTCTACAAACACTATGTGAACATGGGCATCGCGGTCGCCTCCGAAGGCGGACTGGTCGTGCCCAACGTGAAAGACGCGCACACCAAGAGCATCGTCGAGATTGGCAAAGACATCGCCGCGGTGGCCAAGCGTGCGCGCGACGGCAAGCTATCCATGGATGATCTGACCGGCGGCACGTTCACGATCACCAACGGCGGCGTCTTCGGCTCGCTCATCTCCACGCCGATCATCAACTATCCGCAGGTTGCCATTCTCGGCCTGCACAAAACGCAGGATCGGCCCGTCGCCATAAACGGCAAGGTCGAGATCCGTCCGATGATGTACGTCGCGCTGTCGTACGACCACCGCCTCATCGACGGTCAGCAGGCCGTGCTCTTTCTGGTGCGCATCAAGGAGTTGATGGAAGATCCCGCCGCCATGCTGGTGCTGTAGGCATGAACGCTCCTGTCTCTCCCTGCGATGTCCTGATCCTTGGCGCTGGTCCCGGTGGCTATGTCGCCGCCATTCGCGCCGCGCAACTCGGCTTTTCCGTGACGGTCGTGGAGTCCGACAAAACGTTGGGCGGCACCTGCGTCAACGTGGGCTGCATTCCGTCCAAGGCGTTGCTGCATTCGTCAGAGCAGTACGAGTGGTTGCGACTGCACGCGGCCGAGCATGGCATCGCCGTGGACAACGCGCGCATCGACTTGCCGACCATGATGGCGCGCAAGACCGATGTGGTCGCGCAGAACACCAAGGGTGTCGAGTTCCTGTTCAAGAAGAACAGGATCACGTGGGCACGCGGCCGCGGTGAGCTCAAGGCAGAGAACGTCATCGAGGTGACGGGCAACGACGGCTCGGTGACGCACTGGCAGGGGAAGTCGGTCATCATCGCGACGGGCTCCATTCCGATGGAGCTGCCGTTCCTGCGCTTCGACGAGCAGCGCGTGCTGTCGAATGTGGGCGCACTGCAGATCCCGGAAGTACCCAAGCATCTCATCGTTGTGGGTGGCGGCGTGATCGGCCTCGAACTCGGCTCGGTGTGGCGTCGTCTTGGCGCGAGAGTCACCGTGGTGGAATTTGCGCCGACCATATTGCCCGGTAACGACGACGACGTGATCAAGGAAGCGGACAAGATGTTCCGCAAGCAGGGCCTCGAGATTCACGTGGGCACCAAGGTCACCGGTGCCAGTGCGCGCGCCGATGGCGTGACCGTTCACATGGAAAAGGACGGTGCGACCAGCAGTCTCGACGCCGACTACGTGTTGGTGTCAGTCGGACGCCGTCCGTTGTTGCGCGGGGTCGATGCGGCGGCGCTTGGTCTGACGCTCGGCACACGCGGCGAGATCGTGGTGGACGATCAGCAGCGCACGAACCTGCCAAACGTGTTCGCCATCGGCGACGTGTGCGGCGGCAAGTTGCTCGCGCACAAGGCGGAAGAAGAAGGGGTGATCGCCGTGGAGGTCATCGCCGGCAAGCCGGTGCACATGCATCACCGCACCGTGCCGGGCGTGGTGTACACGTGGCCCGAAATCGCGACCGTGGGGCAGACGGAAGCGGAAGTGAAGGCGAGTGGCCGCGCCTATCGTGTGGGCAAGTTCCCGTTCAGTGCGAACGGTCGCGCGCGGTGCATGGGCGAAACCACGGGCTTCGTGAAGTTCGTGGTGGACAAGGACACCGACGAAATTCTTGGCGCGCACATGGTCGGGCCGAACGTGTCCGATCTCATGGCCGAGGTGGTGTTGGCCATGGAGTATCGCGGCAGCGCCGAGGACATCGCGATCACGGTGCACTCGCATCCAACGCTTGGCGAGACCGTGAAGGAAGCGGCGCTAAGCGCGATCGGTCGCGCGTTGCATATGTAACTGCTCCGCACTGCAAGGCTGGAGCGCCCGCGCGCAGCGTGAAACCGATGGACCACACAAATCAAACGGGGCGCCTTTGCAGGCGCCCCGTTTTTACGACATCCTCAATAGCCTACCCAGCATCCACTCAGTTGCAGTGGCCCGGGCCCGTCACGCCGTTGTTGTAGTCATCGATCTTGGAGGCGAGGCTGGTCCAGGTCGCGTTCTTGATGAACGTCGTGCCCTGTGCGAGGCTGTTGAACAGCGTCTCGGCCTGCGCGAGCGATGCATCGATCACTGGATCGGAACCGCCGTTCACATTCAACTTGGCCGCGATGTACTGGTGAGCGAGCTGAATGTACGAGTTACCACCCGACGGGTTCATCGCCATGATCTGCGCGAACGTCTTTCCCGACTTGAAGAACGTCTGACCGTTCCAGACGATGCGCTCGCCCTGCTTGTCCCACTCTTCCTGATGGTTCTTCCAGTAGCCCTGCGTGAGCGTGCAGGAGGGTCCCGTCTTCGGGATGGCCACAAAGCCGAAGTCGATAGTGAAGTTGGTGCTGTTGTTGGCAGCCAGCGTCACGTTCGACGGATTCGTGTTCGAATCCTTGCTCGGGTCACCGCCGGCGTTGGCGGTGGTGGGGTTGAAGCCCGCCACGGTGCCGACGGTGACGGTATAGCTGCCCGCCGACAGGCCGGAGAACAGGTAGGCGCCATTGGCGTTGGTAGTCGTCGTCGCGCTCTTTGCGCCACCCAACGTCACCACGACACCAGAGAGACCCGGCTCGCCAATGTCCTGGATGCCGTTGCCGTTCAGGTCATTCCAGACGAAGTCGCCGATCTGGCCGCGACCCGTCGTGTAGCCAAAGTCGATCGTCAGATCCACCGAGCTGCTCGTGGCGAGCGTGACGCTGGCCGGGCTGCCGTTGTTATCGGTCGCGGCAGTGCCCTGACCGGTCTGCGTCGCAACAAAGCCGGCGGGGAGCGTTGCCGCGGAGACCGTTACCGTGTAGCTGCCGGCGCTCAGGCCAGTAAACAGGTACGCGCCGCTGGCGCTCGTGGTGGCGGTCGCTGAAGCGGCGCCAGAGAGCGTAACCGTCACGCCTGCGATGCCCGGCTCGCCCATATCCTGAATGCCGTTGCCGTTGACGTCATCCCACACGAAGTTGCCGATCTGGCCAGTCGGATTCGGCACGAAGCCGAAGTCGATGGTCATGTTCGTGCTATTGTTGGTGGCCAGCGTGACCGACGCCGGGCTGCCATTCGAATCCTTTGTCGGATCTCCGCCCTGCGCCGACGGGCTGGCCGAGAAGCCGCTCGGCGTACCAACGGTCACCGTGTAGCTGCCCGCGAAGAGCCCCGTGAACGAGTACGCGCCGCTCGCGTTGGTAGTCGTCGTGGCGCTGGCGGCTCCGCCAAGCGTCACGGTGATGCCAGCGAGACCCGGCTCGCCACTGTCCTGAATGCCGTTGCCGTTCAGGTCATTCCAGACGAAGTCGCCGATCTGGCCGCGTGCCTGCGTGTAACCGAAGTCGATCGTCAGATCCACCGAGCTGCTCGTGGCGAGCGTGACGCTGGCCGGGCTGCCGTTGTTATCGGTCGCGGCAGTGCCTTGCCCGGTCGCGGTCGCCACAAAGCCCGCAGGGAGCGTGCTACCGTCGACCGTTACGGTGTAGCTGCCGGCGCTCAGGCCGGTGAACAGGTACGCGCCGCTGGTGTTCGTGGTGGCGCTCGCCGAGGCCGCGCCGGAGAGCGTAACCGTCACGCCTGCGATGCCCGGCTCGCCCATATCCTGAATGCCGTTGCCATTGACGTCATCCCACACGAAATCGCCGATCTGACCGGTCGGCGGCGTGTAGGTATTGGTGATGGTAAGCACGGCACCCTGATCGTGCGTGAAGCCGACGCCAGAGACTTCCTGTCCGTTGACGACCGCCGCGCCCAAGATGAACGAGTTGAACGGCGCGATCGTGCTGATGGATGCGGAGCCGAAGGTCCAATTAACGGGCAGCACGCCTTCGGTGACCGTCACAGCGTACCGGCGGACAGTCGTTTCACGATCGATCGAGTACAGCATGGCGCATTCGCCATTCTTGATCGAGACTGTGCCGGGGGGCAGGTCAGGCTGCGTCGAGCCAGCCAGTTTGATCGCGGAGTACGTGAAGTTGAACGTCTCCTGCGGCGCGCCGGCGTTTGCGACTTTGCAGACCCAGAACTGGCCTTCCAGGTCGCGGCGCGTGGTTGGCACGGTACCGATGGTGGCGTTCATCGCGGGGCGTGACGGCAGCGCGATGTTGGCGACTGGAGCGACCGTCGGGTCGCTGCACGCGGCAAGCGCGAGTGCGGACGCCGCGATGATCGAGCGAGAAGAGGCGCGAATGGCGGACATGTAGCGGGAGGTCTCGTTGAGAGAGGGGAGCTGCAACAGCGTTGGGAACGTGCGTTGGATCACCAAACCGTGCGAATCTCCAGCCGAGCCCGTTGGACGACTCCTCCAATCAGCGCATACTGCCTATTTGCTTGTCAATCTTGTACTTACGTTGCGATTGCGCGTTTAGTCTCGTACGCATTGAGCACTGGTCCACGCCGGGTACGCAGCGGTTCATGCTGTGGCAACACTGCAAATGTTGCGGCAACGCAACACACATTTGCGTTGTGAAGAATCGAGATGAATGACCGGTACAACAAAAGCCCGGCCGAGAGTTGCTCGGGCCGGGCGCTGTTTCGCTCAGTGTCGTATAACGTGTTCGCCTGCGTCTGCTTGCCACTGCGCTCGCGGAGGCGCGCGCGGGTGCCTACAACACCAGCTTCCCAATCGCGAGTCCGACGGTAAACAGGCCGGCGCCGATCGCGACCGCCATGTTCATCGACAGCCCCCGCTCGGTGTCGGCCGACACGACCGTGCGTGTAGACGTCGCTGTGGCTGTCGCCGTGGCTGTCGCCGTCTGCGCCTCGAGACGCTTTTCGGGAAGCGCCGCCATGATGTTGGCAGCGACGTACGCCGGGGTCACCATGCGCTTGCGACGCTCGGTTTCGGCGGCGATCTGATGCCAGAATTCGACCTGTTTGCTATCGGAGCGGCGTGCGTCTGCTTCCGTCACATCCCCATCCAGCCACTGGTTGATCGCGAGCGCGGTTCCGTCTTCCGCCGCCATCGCGCCGGGAAGTGGCACTTCGCGGTCGGTTGCGGGACGGTTTGCTCGAGTACGGTCGTCCGTCTGACGGTCGCCCGCGTCGTCGCGGCGCTCCACCTGCTGGCCAGCGTCGAGCTGGCGGTCGTTTGCTTCGTGTGAGTCGAGCATCAGGCGTATTTCTCCTCGAGCAGAGCCTGAAGGGCTTCGCGTGCCCGATGCACGCGCATCTTCAGAGCGCCTACGGTGGTCCCCAGAAGGTCCGCCATCTCCTCGTAGGAACGTCCTTCAACATGCTTCATGATGAAGGCTTCCCGGAGCGATGTGGCCAGCTGCGCGAGTGCATAGTCGAGGTCGGATCGCAGTTCCGTGCGGTCCAGATCCTCATCGGGGCTCGCGAAGCCAGAGGGCTGATCGTCTTCGTCGTAGCTCAGATGCGTGCGCCGAATGTTCTTCAGCCAATCCTTGCACCCGTTTGCAACGATCCGGAACAGCCAAGCGTCGAAGCGTCCACGCACCTCGGTGAGGTGATGGTACGCCTTGATGAACGACGTCTGGAGAATGTCCTCGGCTACGTCCGGACTGCCGGTCATGCCGAGCGCATGGCGATACAGCGGATCGCTGTAGCGTCCGATCAGCGTCGCGAAGGCATCGCGATCTCCCGCGAGCACTCGCGAGATGATATCCTGGTCAGAATCGACCTCTGGGACCTGAGTTTCGGTTTCCGTCATTTTCACGGCGTTAGAATAGCGCCGCACGTACGGGGCCGACACCCCAGCAGACCACGGAATCGTAGAGGACATCGTTGCTTCTCGTCTCGCAGAGTGGACGAACCGATGGAGGAGGAGGTCACATGACCTCTTGGACGAGTATCGGCACGTGGTCGAAGACACTCCACTGTTTGCTGCGAATTTCTTCACTATGCGCACTTAGTGATGGCGGCGGGTACCGAACGCTCCCGCCCGTAGCGGGCGGAACTCCCGTTTCTGGCGAGGCCTGCACGTCCTGTAACGCCTCCTTCACCGAGCGGACACGTCCGCACGGGACGCCAACCGACTCCAAGCGACTCATCCAGAAGGTCGCGTCCCGTCGCTGGACCCGGGCTGTGATGGCATCCACTACATGGGCGCGGTGGGCAAGTCGTCCGGCATTCGTTGCCAGCCGAGGGTCGGTCTCCAGTTCGGAGAGCTCCAGTGCGGCCGCGGCCGCGCGCCACTGCGCATCGGAGCCGACGGCGATGACGAACGGACGATCGGCCGCCTCGAACAGCTGATACGGCACGAGATTCGGGTGTGCGTTCCCCCAGCGTGCAGCGTCTGCCCCGCTGACGAGCACGTTTTGCGCGACATTGACGAGCGCCGCGGCCGCGCTGGCGACCAGCGACAATTCGACCTTTCTATTGATGCGACGGCCGGTCGCCCGTCCGACCAGCGCGGCGAGAATGCTCACCGCCGCGTCTTTCCCGGTGATCACGTCGACCAAGGCGACTCCCGTACGCAGCGGCGGACCCGTCGCCGGTCCGTTGATCGCCATCCATCCCGATTCGGCCTGCACGACAAAGTCGTAGCCCGGGCGCGCGCTCCCCGCCCCGAAGCCCGAGATGGTACACCAAATGAGCTGCGGATTTTCGGCCAGTAATGCGTCGCTATCAAGCCCGTATCGAGCCAATACGCCGGGCAGGAAGTTCTCAACGACGACATCGGCTTTGGCGATCAGCTGCCTGAGCAGCGCCCGGTCGTCGGGGCGTCGAAAGTCGGCCGCGAGAGACAGCTTGTTGCGGTTGGCGCTGAGAAAGTAGGCCGCCCTTCCCTGTTCGTCGAACGGCGGGCCCCAACCGCGCGTGTCGTCCCCCCCATCGGGTCGCTCGACTTTGATGACGTGCGCGCCGAGATCGCCGAGCATCATGGTGCAGAGCGGTCCGGCGAGGACACGGGAGAGGTCGAGAATTCGAACGCCAGTTAGTGGCAATTGAGTCATGATGATCTGTACATGTCGTGTAAATGACCTTATGCTGGCGCGTAGAGCTTATAGCCGAGCTGGATTTGTCGTATTCGGTTGAATGACCGGTCGTCTTATACAATGACATGCGACACGACATCGCAACGCCCGACGCCTTGCATAGATGTCTGAAAATCATATAGTTACCCCGTTCTGGACGACCCGGTAGCCACGATTGGCGCGCAGGCATCACGCGACTGAACGACTCCTGGTCGGCCGCTACTCACATGTTTGGCGGAAGGAGTGCGTTCGACTCATGGCCGATAAGCCGCAAGCTGACGACGACACGATCATCGAAGGCGAAGCACCTCCCGCCAGTCCTCCGCCGCGTCGCGGACCTGGACACCGCGCGGCGGACGCGCGTGACACTGCCGCCGAAATGGCGCAGCGCGCACACGAAATCAGCCTCGAGGCCGGCAGCAAAATGGCCGGGGCCATGCGTGAAGTGATCGGGGCGGCCGCTGGCTTCAGCGCGTTCGCCATCGAGAGCGCGCGCGATCTCGTCCATTACATGGTCCGTCGCGGGCAAATGGCGCAAGACGAGGCCGACGTGCTCATTGGGCAGGCTGAAGCGGCGTACATCGCCAAGCACGGCTCGCTGCCCAAGCCGGAGCCCAAGGCGCCGCCGCCAAAGCCGATCCCGCTTGGTCAGATGCCGAAGGCCGTGGCCGCGCCTGCGGCGGCCGCTGAAGCGGCGCTCGAAGCGCGCGCCGCCATGCGCATTGAACCGCAGCAGCGTCCGGCCGACAAGGCAGCCGCAGCCGTGGCCGCCGCGAAGAGCGCGGCCGCCAAAGTCGCCAAGCCTGTGGAGAAGGTGGTCGAGCCGGTCGTCGAGGAGAAGGCGGCCGAGAAGCCGGCTGCCAAGGCTTCGCCCGAGGCTAAGGCTCCGGCGGCTGCTCCTAAGTCTGCCGCCAAGACGTCCGCGAAAGCTCCTGCCCCCGCCAAGGCCCCGGCCAAAGCGGCGCCGGCAGCCAAGCCGGCCGCCAAGGCTCCGGCCAAGGCACCCGCCAAGTCGGCACCCGCCAAGGCTCCGGCCAAGGCGCCCGCCAAGTCGGCTCCGGCCAAGGCGCCGGCGAAGCCGGCCGCCAAGTTGCCAGCGAAAAAGGCCGCGAAGAAGTAAATCGGGTCGTATGGCTACGACCCCACCGCGCCGTCTGCTCAAAGCAACGGCGCCGACGCGCCTCGACTTTGGCGGAGGATGGACTGACGTCCCTCCCTTCCCCGAAGAACGAGGCGGCTTCGTTTGCAACCTCGCCATCGATCGGCGCGCCACGGTCTCGCTGTCATTGGCGGAGGGGGGTGACGCCGGCGCTTCGACCGCGGACAACAGGTCCATCACGGAATCGCCGCTGGTCGCCGCTGCGCTCCGGCGTGGTTCGCGCGATGGACCAGTTCCGTCGGCCGGCGCCCTGCGCCTGCACTCCGACTTTCCCGTCGGAGCGGGGCTGGGTGGGTCGTCTGCGGCTGGCGTCGCGCTGGCGGCCGCGCTGGCGTACCTCCAGGGACGCTCGATGAACGCGTCGGCGATCGCAGAATGGAGCCGAGCCGTGGAGGTCGAGGAGTTAGGCATCGCCGGAGGACGGCAAGATCACTACGCGGCGGCCGTTGGCGGCGCGCTGGGGCTCACGTTCGGGGAGTCGGTCACGGTCGAGTCAATTGCGCTGACGCCTCCGTTCACGGAGGCGATCGAGTCACGCTGTCTGCTCCTGTACACGGGCGAGTCGCGCATCTCCGCCACCACCATTTCCGCTGTGCTCGACGCGTATCGCGATCGGACGTCGCGCGTGGTTATGGCGCTCGATCGGATGAAAGCGTTGGCCAGGCAGATGCGGGACGCGATCGCCGCCGGATCGGTCGACGACCTCGCGGGATTGGTCGACGAACACTGGTCGCATCAACGCTCGTTGCATCCGGGGATCAGCACGGCGCGCATTGACGCGCTGGAGTCCGCAGCGCGCGCGTCAGGCGCCACTGCGGTCAAAGCTTTGGGCGCGTCGGGCGGCGGCTGCGTCATCGTGTTTGTCCCAGACGGTCGCGCGGAGGCGGTCCGGCAGGCAACCTCCCCGTTCGCCGAACCACTGACGTGGCGTGTCGCGCCGGCCGGTGTGACGGTGCGCGTCACGGTGCGTGCACCGGTTCGCGAGGCCGGGCCGGCACCGGTGCACGACGACTCTTCGACGCTGGAGCGCTGACGACATGTCCTCACGGTTTCCGCTCGACCCGATCGCGCTCACCGAAGCGCTGGTTGCGATCGATTCGCGCAACCCCAGTCTCGTGGCCGGCGCGCCGGGCGAGCGCGCCTGCGCGACGTTTCTGGCCGATGTGCTCAGCGGGTGGGGATTTGCCGTGTCAGTGCAGGAGGTGGCGCCGGGCCGTCCGAATGTGGTGGCGCGGATCGGGCCCACGGGCCGGTCGCCGTTGGTACTGAACGGACATCTGGACGTCGTGGGCACGAACGGCATGTCGCATCCGCCATTCCTCCCGGAGACCCGCGACGGCAGCATGTACGGCCGCGGTGCGACGGATATGAAAAGCGGCATCGCGGCGATGTGTGTGGCGGCGGCCCGGGTGGCGGCGCGTGGCTCGCTGGCCAGCGAACTGGTGGTGACGGCCGTGTGCGACGAGGAATTCGAATCGATCGGCACGCGTGCCCTGCTCGACGGTGGTCTGCGCGCCGTGGGAGCCATCGTCACGGAGCCGACGCGTCTGTCCATCTGCCCCGCGCACAAAGGCTTTGCCTGGATCGAGGTGGTGCTGCGCGGCACGGCGGCGCATGGCAGTCGGTTCGACGTGGGAGTGGACGCGGTGCGGCATGCCGGGCTGCTGCTGGCGGCACTCGACCGGTTTGAGCTCGACGTACTGACCACGCGCCGTCACCCCTTGCTCGGCCGCCCCTCGCTCCACGCCGCCATGATTTCCGGTGGCACGGGATGGTCGACGTACGCCGACCGGTGCACGCTGCGCGTCGAGCGACGCACCATTCCCGGCGAAACCGGTGCGAGTGTGCTGGCGGAAGTCGAGACACTCTGTCGAACCCTGGCGGAGGAGCGGCCTGCGTTTCGGTACGAGGTCTCACTCGCATGCGCGCAGCCGCCGAGTGATCTTGCGACGGACGCGCCGTTAACGGTTGCCGTCGCGGAGGCGGCACGACGACACGGGGCGGACGGTCGCATTGAGGGGCTCTCGTGCTGGACGGACGCCGCCTTGTTCAACGCGGCTGGCATTCCAGCGCTGTGTTTCGGCCCGGGCGATATTGCCCGCGCACATGGCGCAACGGAGTGGGTGGAACTCGACCAGATCGAATCCGCGACCAGCGTTCTCGAGCACGTGTGTGCCTCGTGGGGTCGCTGAACGGCACATCATTGGTCGATTTACGAATCATGACAGCAGCAGTTATACGCCACAATAGCGCAAGCCACCGCAAAGCGCTGCATCTTTGGACGGCTATGGACATGTCGGTGAAGGATTACGATCGCCTAGAGCAAGCCATCGTCGACGGGAGGCGGATCTCCTTTTGGCGACGCGGCACGGAATACCTCGTCATCCCGGAACGGTTGCGTCTGGCCGGCAGTCGCGAGGTCGTGATCGCGCGACATCCGTCCACCGGCCAGCGCATGGAGCTGTTCATCGATGAAATCGACGCCATCGAGTTGGTGCAGTGACGGCCTCGTTCCCCCTCGTCTCGGTCTACGCCGACGAGTCCTGCCTCGGCAACGGCAAAGCGGGCGATACGCCAGGCGGATTCGGCGCGCTGGTGGAATTCCGGCGCGCTGACGGGTCATTGCAACGCTTCGACCTCTGGGCCTCCGAGCGGAACACCACCAACAACCGCATGGCGCTCCGCTCGGTCATCGACACCGTCAAAGCGCTGTCCAGAAAGGGAAATTCGCTCTCCATCCATTTCACCACCGATTCGCGCTACATCGTGGATGGCATGTCGTCGTGGGTGCGTGGCTGGATTGCCAGAGGATGGAAACGCAAGGAAGGGGCGGTCGAAAACCTCGAGCTCTGGCAGGAAGCCGTAGAGGTCATTGCCCCGCACGAGTGCATGTGGGCGTGGGTGAAGGGGCACGCCGGGCACCCGCAGAACGAGTATGCCAACCATCTGGCCACGCGCGCGGCGGCCGATCAGAACGCCAGCGACGGCCTGGTGGTCTCGCAATTCGAGCCGTGGATGGCCGCGCTTCCTGTGCGCGCCACGAAGACGCCGCCGCCGATCGCGCCCTTTCCCGACGGGGCCGCCTTCAAGGCCGCTCCGCCACTGGGCGGCGCGTTACGTGCGCCCGCGATGGTGCGTCGTCTGGGGTAGCGCCGCGGACGCCGTCGCGTCTGCTCAACCCCGGGAATCCATGTTCAAATTTCTCCTCGTGCTCGGCCTCGGTGTCGCCATCGGCTATGGCTATGGATGGAAGGACGCGCACGAACACGAGCAGAATGTCGCGGAGCGACTCGTCGGTCAGATCGGTGGTGCCAGCCGCGACATGGTCAACGGCGACATCGACGACAAGATGAAAGAGGCCGAGAAGCGGTGACACCCGCGTCGCGTTCGATGGACGATCTCGATCGGCTCGCCTTTCGTGTCGCTCGCACCATTCGGCAGCAGTATCCGCAGTGGCAGGAGCGCGGTTTCACGCTCGCCGATCTCGAAGAGCGATTGTTGCCCTATCGCGAGGCACGCCGCGAAATGGCCGACAGTGGAGCCGCCGCGTGGGAGCGCACCGTGCTGCGGCTGTTGAGTGGCGAGCGCCAGTACGTGCTCGCGCCGTCCGAGTTGCAGGTGGCCTGCCGGCAGGCGCTGACCGCTCCGTCGCCCACGCTCGCGCTGGTGCGGCAGTTCTCCAGCACGTCGCTGCAGGTGGGCGAGGCGTTGCGAACGGGCGCCCCGGAACGTGGCAGCGAAATGCAGGGAGCCGTCCCAGAGCCGGCCGCTGCCCCCGTCTTGCGTGCGGAATCGGGAGAGCGGGGACCGCGTCGCGTCGCGAACTGCTGCCGCTTTTGCAGCGGGCATCTTCCCGACGAGCGCCGAGTGACATTCTGCCCACACTGCGGGCTCGACCAGACCAAACGGCACTGTCCGGCCTGCAGCACCGAACTCGAGGTCAGTTGGCGCTACTGCGTGACCTGCGGTCGCAGCGCCGATCTACCCGAATCAGCGCTGATGCTGAAGCGCGCGACCGGTTAGCGGGTACAAATCACTGAACTGTCGGCAGACGGGCGCGATCGCGGCGCTACCTCCGGCCGACGCCAATCGGTGATCTTGTACGGCATGTCCCCTCTCTCGCCTTCCGTGATGCGCGCCCTGACCGTGGGCTGCGCCGCACTCGTGCTGGTCTCCTGCGTGCAACCCACGCCTGTTGCCCAGCCGCAGCCGTCTAACGACCCTCAGCCGGTCCGTTCGGCAGGCGACGCCCGTCCGCGCCCCCGGACGGCGCGCGTGGGCGACGCCTCGCCGGGCCCGTACGCGCCGGCGCGCTGGCCGATCAAGACCTCGGAGCATGTGGACCTGTGGCTTCATTCGTTCGCGCTGGTGAGCGACGACACGACCACGGTGCCGCTCTATCGTCGCGGGTACCGCGATTCGCTGACCGTGGTGAAAAATCGCGCCGGCGTGCTCACATCACTCGATGTGAACCGCGCCACGTTGACCAAACGCCTGGCGGCAGCGCCGCGCTACCTGCAGGCGCAGTTTCTCCCGTTCGAGTTCGCGAACTGGGAGGAGATGCGCGCCGCCGCAGAGAAGGTCGCGCTGGTGGACACCGATGCCTCGCGAATCTCCGACCGCACGCCCGGCGTACGGGCATTCGCGAGCATTTTTTCCACGGCGGCGGACCGCGAGTGGTTGCGACTGTTTCTTGCCGGCGTGCAAGACGAGCAGTTGCGGTTTTTCGACGCGGAGCACTCGCGCAACCTGCGCGCGCGCAGCGCGGTGGTGACAGCGGTGGACTCGTTGTGGCAGCAGGTGTATCGCACGCGCTTCAACCGCTTTCTGAACAACACGAGTCAGCGGGAGGGTGACATTCTGCTGTCGATGCCGCTGGGCGGTGAAGGACGGGCTGGAATGGGTCGTGATCGGCAAACCGTGATCGCCGTTCCCTTTCCGGATCGGGTGGAGGATGCGCTGGACGTGATTCTGGTGATGGCGCACGAAATCACCGGCTCATTGGTGAGCGGGGTGATCGGAGACAACACCACGCCCGCCGAGCAGCGCGCCGGTCTGGCCGATCGGTACGTGGCGTTGGCGCAGGTGCGGGCAGGCGCGATGCTGCTGGATCGCATTGCGCCTGAACTGAGCGGGCCGTACAAACGCTATTACCTCGCGCAGTCGGGCATTCGGTCGGACGTAGCAACCATGAACTCGCGCTTTTTGCAGACGTACGACATTCCTGTCGCTATTCGCGACGGCATTCAGCGTCAGGTGGACATCGTACTGGGCGGGATTTAATGGCGGACGAACCGGAGATTCCGCGGGCCGCGCTGGAGCGCGTGCTGGCGCGGGCCACGGAACTACAAGGCACCACCGGCGAACCGGTCGAAGCCGTGTCAGAGAGCCGACTGCTCGAAGTGGCGCGCGAAGTTGGCATCGACGCGCAGCATTTGCGACAGGCGATGGCGGAGGAGCGCGCGCGCATCGCCTTCGATGCGCCGGAAGGCGGCCTGTTGCTGGATGCGCTGGGCAGCGCACTGGTGGACGGGCAGCGTGTGGTGCCGGGCAGTGCGGCCGACGTGCAGGCGCGCCTGGACACGTGGCTGCCGCGCATGGAAGGGCTGGGCGTCCGTCGCAAGCAGCCGCAGCGTACGAGTTGGGAGCCGCGTCGCGATCCGCTGGGAAACGCGCTGCGCGCGCTCGGGGCGGGTGGGCGGCGGTTTGATCTGGTGCGCGCCGATCAGCTCATCGCCACGGTCACGCCGGTGGACGAGCAGCGGTCGGTGGTGCGCTTCGATGTAGAGTTGAGCGGCGTACGCCGTTCGCAGCGCAATCTCATGCTTGGTCTCGGCGTGGGACTCAACGCGGTCGCCTTTGTCCTGCTGGCGCTGCCGGTGCTCTTCATTGCCAGCGGCAACGAGAATGCCGTGGGAATGATGGCGGGGCTGGGTGCGCTGGGCGCCGTGCAAACCGGCGTCGGCTTCGGCATTTGGCGCGCGATCAAGTCGTCGTACCGCAAGACGGTGTCACGGGTGCAGCTGCGCGTGGAGCAACTACTCGATGATCTCGAGCACGGGGGCATGCAACCGCCGCCGTCGGTGCTCGGTCAGGTGACCAACGCGTTGCTCGGCGCGGGCAAAGCGGCAACCAGCCATACGCCGCGCTGACGGGATACGGTTTGGGATAGGAACGGATGAAACGCCCTGCCACAGATAGGAACGGATAGGAACTGAAACGGCTCGCGGATACGGCAACAACAGTTGATGGTTGTTGTCTGGCTCAGGCGATCGCGAGTTCGAAGGCGCGGCGACGCACGCGTTCGACGAGACGACGCACGGCCCAGTTGCTCATCACCAGCATCGAGCCGGTCATCAGCAGCGACTTCACTTCTTTGCGTGAAATCTTGACCGAGCCGCCGGGCTTGAGCATCGCCGTGCTTTGCACGAGATCGCGCAGCGTGGCGTATGCCAGCAGCAGCGGCAGAATGCAGAACAGCCGGATGGACACGGCGCGGCGGGGAATCAGCAGCAGGTAGTTGCGCGCTTCCTCGAGATCGTGCCACGCCAGCTGAATGAGTTGCGTGAGCGCCTCGCGGTTTCTGGTCATCAATTCGGGTGCCAGAATGCGACTCTGCGTGCTGCCGTGCATGCGCAGCAGTTCCTCGGGGACGTACACGGAGTTTTCCTTCTCAGCGTCGATCGCCACGTCCTTCAAGATGTTCACCGTCTGCAGCGCTTCGGCGAACGCGCGGCACCGCTCGCGCAGAATCGCGTAGCGTTTCGACCCGATGCTTGATGAATGCTCGTGCCACAAGTCGGTGAGCATGTACCCCACCGTGCCGGCGACGTAGTAGCAGTACTCCTTGTACTCCTCGATGGTCTGAATGCGAATGCCATCCGGATAGAGCAGGACGAACTTGCGCATGCCCACGGACATCTCCGTGACCCACCGCTGCACCACGGCGCGGGTGTCCGGCGGCAGGGCAGCGAAATGCGTGAGCACGAGGTCGGTGTTACGCGTCAGCGTGATGTGCGCGAGATCGCCGGTCAGGACCGTGACGCTGAGCAGAAAGCGGGCGAGTGCCTCGCGATCGTCGAAGGCCGCCAGAAAATCGTCGAACATGGCGGCCTTGACCTGCGGATCGACGCCCGGCGCATCTTCGACGGTATCCGCGATGCGGCACAGCAGATAGGCATCGAGCACGGCCTGCCCCAGCGCCCCGGGCAACACCTTGATGCCCAGCGCAAACGTACGGGACACGGCGGGGAGGATCGCTTCACAGAAGCGGGCCGCGTCTCCGCGTTCCAGAGCGCTGCTGATGCGAGGGTCGAGAGGCATGTTGCACAAGATACGAGGCGTCCATGGGTTCCGTCACGCCGATGGCACCCCCGTCCGGTTTTGAGTCTGGACCGGGCTGTGCCGATCCGAACAGGTCGGGGAGTGCCGCTTGTCCACGCCTCGGCGTGGGGTGAGACTGCGAGATGACCCACATCGTGACCCACACTTCCCATCTCAACGCGAGCGAACGTCCGGCAGCGTTCGCCGGCATGTTTCGCACCGATTTTCTCGCGCGGAGCCTGTACGCCGAAGGGGCGGGGATTGCCCGCTGTTTTCCGGCTGGGGTGGCGGTGCCCGAAGACGCCGACGATACCGCAACCCTGGTGCGCTGGGCGAAGCGAACCGGCCAAGGGCTGGTTCCTCGTGGTTCGGGGAGCGGGATGGCGGCGGGCGCCGTTGGTCCGGGGTTGGTGGTTGATCTGAGCCGGTTCACGACCATCGGTGCCGTGGACGTGGTCCGGCGACGGATTCGCGTGGGGTGCGGCGCGCTGCGGGGCGCCGTGGACGACACGGCGCGCGCGGTCGGACTGCGCTTTCCGGTGGATCCCTCCAGCAGCGCCTTTTGCACCATTGGCGGGATGGTCGGCGCCAACGCGGCCGGCGCGCGCACGCTCCGTTTCGGAGCAACGCGGTCGTGGGTGACCGGGCTGCACTGCGTCTTCGACGACGGCCAGACGGCGTGGATTCGTCGCGGTGAACCGGCACCGCGCGGTATTCCGGCGGTGGAACGGCTGCTGGCCACACTCGACGCCTTGCGCGCGCACGCGAGTCCCGGCGCGTTCGCGCACGCAGGGGTGCGCAAGGAATCGTCGGGGTACGGCATCGCGCAGGCGCTCGCGGCCGGCGGCGATCTGGTGGACCTGCTGGTGGGCAGCGAAGGAACGCTGGCGCTGTTTCTCGAGGTGGAGTTGGCACTGATCCCCGTGGCGGGGTCGACGGCGACGGTGCTGGCCACCTTCGCCTCGTTGGAGGCGGCGACGGCCTGTGCGGTGGAGGCCAGTGAGGCGGGGGCCAGCGCGTGCGAGCTGCTGGACCGCACGTTTCTGCAGATTGCCGCGAGCGGCGGTCCCACCGGGATCGCGCCGGACGCAGAGGCGGTGCTGCTGATTGAAGTGGAAGGCGACGATCGCGCCACGGCGCTCGACGCGTTGGCGCGCGTGTCGAAGAGCTGCCGGACGCACGGTGCCACCGACGTTGCCACGGCCGACGACGCCGCCGCGGAGCACGACCTGTGGGCATTGCGGCACGCGGCCAGTCCGATCCTGTCGCGGTTGGCTCCGGCGCTGCGGTCCATGCAGTTCATCGAGGACGGCTGCGTGCCGCGCGAGCAGTATCCGTCCTATGTACGCGGGGTACGCGCCGCGCTCGACCGCCAGGAGATGGTCGGCGTGATTTTCGGGCATGCGGGCGACGCGCATGCGCACGTTAACCCGCTGGTCGATGTCACACGATCCGGCTGGCGCGATCGTGTGCACGCCATTCTCGACGAGGTGTGCGAACTGACGGCACGATGTGGCGGCACGCTGGCGGGCGAGCACGGCGACGGGCGGCTGCGCGCGCCGCTGCTTGGGCGCGTGTGGAGCGCCGAAGCGCTGGCCGGATTCGCGAACATCAAGGCGGCAGGCGATCCGTCGGGGGTGCTCAACCCGGGGTGCAAGATTGCGCGCTCCGGTGACGAGGCGATTGCGCTGTTGCGGCACGATCCCGAGGCGATGGCGATTGACCCTCGCGCACGGCGGGCGTTGGATGCGATGGAGGCGACGCGCGACTGGTCGCGCTTTCGCCTGTCCTTGGTGGGTGAATAGCTATCCGCGACGCGCCAGCCGCGATGCAGCTGGCCGACTAGTTTTCACCCTTCCCCCAACTTCACTCTGCCGATTTCCCATGCCACTCGCTGAACACGCCATCCTGCTGCAGCCGACCGTCACTGTGCTTGCGCGACCTCAGTTCGCCGAGCCGGCGCATCTTCCGGTGCAGTGGATGGGCGAGGCGACCGATGGGGAGAAGCTGGCGGAGTTTGCCGGTCGCCTGTGCTACATGAGCCAGCGCAATCCGGCGGGTCGGAGCACACGCGAGTATCTCGAGAACATCAAGAAGCAGGGACACGGCAGTGTGTTGGAGCACGCCAACTACTCCATCCTGTTGGAAGGGGTGAGCCGGTCGTTGACCCATGAATTGGTGCGACACCGCGCGGGCTTCGCCTACTCGCAGCTCTCGCAGCGGTACGTGGACGAGAGTGCCGCGTGCTTCGTGATGCCGCCGGCGATGATCGGCGACGAGGCGCTGGAGACGGCGTGGCGGACGCAGATCACGTCGGCGCTCGACAGCTATGTCTCGCTGGTCGACTCGCTCATGACGCGGTACGGCTGGGTGGACGACAAAGTCCATCGTCGCAAGATGGCGCGTGAAGCGGCACGCGGCGTGTTGCCGAACAGCACCGAGACCAAGATCGTCGTGACGGGGAATGCGCGCGCCTGGCGTACGATGCTTGAACTGCGGTCGAGCGAGGCGGCCGAGTTGGAGATCCGCCGGCTGGCGATCGCGGTGTTGCGCGTATTGCAGCAGGAAGCGCCGTCGTTCTTCAGCGATGTCGAGATTTACGAAGCCGCCGACCGGCGCGAAGCGGCCCGGATCGGGTACCACAAGGTCTGACCCACAGCGGTCGGCGCCCCGCACCGGCGGCGCGCAGCAGTGCAAAACAGGCGCGGCGGGGCATGCATGAAACAGTGCATTCCCGCCGCGTGACGCATGGCGGACAGGGCGTTACGAGAGACCAGTTGATCGCGTCAGGGATGGACTGAAGTGGCTGTCATTCCTGTCGCCCCCCTGTTTCGTGACTCACTCGCGCCGACTTCGACGTCGAACCAAGCCAGGCTTCTCGCTCATCGAGTTGCTGTTGGTCATTTCTATGATCGCAGTTCTTGCAGCGTTGGTGCTGCCCAAGATTCGCGTTGAGAATGCGCAGGTCGATGCGGCGGCCCGCACGGTCGGACTGTCGTTGATGGTGGCACAGCGTGAAGCGGCCTCGCGGCAGCACAACGTGCTACTCGTCTTCGATACCGCCGCGCACAACATCACGACTGTCTGGGACGAGAACAACAACGCGCGCCCGGATCCAGCCGAAAAGACGCGTCCGTTTCTGCTCCCGGAGCGCGTGGTGCTGGGCCGCCCATCCACGGTGAGTGCGCTCGGCAGCGCGAGCGCGGGCGTACCGACCATGTTGACCAACGGCGGCAGCCCGATGCTCGTGCTGCAGCGCAATGGCAGCGTCGATCGCAGTGTAACGCTTTATCTCTCCACACAGCGCGCGATGGCCGGCGGCACAAACCAGGACACGCGCGCGCTCGTCATTGCACGCGCGACTGCACGGCCGGAATGGTACGCCTGGACCGGCAGCGCATGGCGGCACGGTCAATGAACACGACACGTACATACGCCGTGCTCGGCAAGCGGATGGCCGCAGGCGACCGACGCGGCTTCACGCTCATCGAAGTCATGATGGCTATGGTCATCCTCGCCGGCGTGGTGTTGGCCATGGGCATGAGTACGACCACGCTGTCGCGATCGGTGCGCAACTCCGACGTGCGCAACCGGGCACAGTCGGTGGCGGACATGCAGATCGGCCGGGCGCGCGCGTGGCCGTCGTACGCGACGCTGAGTCAATTGGCGAGAGAGAAATACAACGGCACCAGTGACGGATTGACGAGCGCCACGATCGTGTCCGTGGATACGACGGCAGGCCAGAACGTCACCATGGTCACGGTGTCCGTGTCTGCAGTACAGTCCACGCTGATGCCGATCCCGGTCAGCCGAACGATCACCATTGCCGCACCATGACACTCGCCACGCAGCGCCGCGCACGACGCGGCTTCACGCTCGCTGAAGTCATGGTCGCCCTGGTGATCTTTGGCGTGATCATGAGTGCGGCATTCGGCTTTCTCCTCGCGCAAGGCAAGGGATTCCGCAGCATGGCGGAGAAGTCCGCGCAGATTCAGAACGGACGTTTCGGCAAAGACATCATGCGCCAGGAACTGCGCACGGCCGGCACGAACGTGACCGACGATCAACCGGTCGTCGTGTACGCGAGCGACAGCGTCTTCGCCTTCAACACCGACCTGACCACCAATCGCGCGGACTCGGCCAAGTTCACCGGTGCCGTTTATGTCGACCTGTATGCATCAAGCGCTGAGGTCAACTCGCTGTCGTTATCAAACGCGCTGACGATTCCCGGTTCGTCGCCGGCATTTCAGTATCCGCTGGCCGATTACTCGAGCGTGGCCGGAACGAACGGCGAGGCGGAGCTGATCATTTTTCGCTTTACGCGGGATACGACGTCGGGAAAGGCGGCGGACTTCATGCTGCTCCGTCAGGTAAACAATGGTACGCCGGAGATTATCGCGACCGGACTTCGCAGGTCACCGGCAGCGCCGTTCTTTCGCTTCTGGTACGATCCATCGCGGTATAACACTGCCCTCACGGACTTGGACACGGTGCCGCGCAACTGGCTGCCGCTGGCCAAGACCGTCGCGCTGCGTGGCGTCACGCCGGACACAGGCACCGCGCCGTCCACCCGCATCGATCAGATCCGCGGCGTGGAAGTGACGTACGAGCCGACCACGCCGACCTCGGGCGGCACGCGCAATGTCGTGCGATACACGGTGCCCATGCCCAACACAGCGGTGTCACGCCAGGCGCGGGCATGCGGTCGTCCGCCCATTGCGCCCGGCTCACCAGTGGCAGCGTGGCGGGTCGACAGCAACGCGGTGATGCTTTCGTGGGGCGCGGCGGCCGACGATGGGGCCGGCGAGACGGACGCGGTGCGCTACGTGCTCTGGCGACGGCCAACCGGGGCGACCACGTGGGGCGACCCGCTGGCGACGATCGGCGTAGTTGGAGGCTCCAGCACGTACGCCTACAAGGACGGCGGCGTGGAGCGCGGATTCGGGCGCTCGTACCAGTACGGCCTGGCCGTGCAGGACTGCACACCCAACCTGTCCACACTAGCCGGATCGGGCGCGGTGGTGGTGCCATGAGCATTCACAGGAAGATGTCGACACGCACCGCTTCTCCGACGCGCCGGAGACGGCATCGTCGTGGCCTGGTCCGCGATCGGCGCGGCTTCGCGATCGTGGCCGTCCTGCTGATCGCCATGGTCGCCACGGTGATCACGCTGGCCTCCGCGGTGATGGCGATGTCCGGTACGCTCGTGCAGAAAGGATCGGACCGCGCGGCTTCGGCGGACGACGCTGCGATCTCCGCGCTGGAGAACGAACGCTCTCGAATGAACGCCAGAATGGACACCGTGCCGGTGGACGGCTTTCTCACCGTTGAGAACGACCAGCCGATTTCCGGTACGGGCCTCAAGCGCTCGATCTGGGTGTCGCGACTTGGGAACTCCGACTCGTTGAGTAACACGGGCGAGTTTGGGGTGCAGGCGGAGATCGTCGCGAAGGTGTCGGACCAGTTTGGCAACGTCGCCATCCGCCGCTCGCAGTTGTATCAGGAGTCGTTCGCACGCTACGCCTCGTTCACCGACCAGGCGCGCTCCACCGCAGGTTGGCTACTGTACTGGGCGATGGGCGCGCAGGCGCAGGGGCCCGTGCACAGCAACGATACCATCTACGTGTGGAACGGCGGCACGCCCTCTCCACAGGCGACGTTCCACGACGTCGTCACGACCGCGCGCATCGTCCAGAACAAGACGTTCGCGCAGTTCAAAAAGGGGCCGCCGACAGAGCGCGTTGCGAAAATTCCGCTGCCCACCACGGCGGACCTGAACGTGCTCAAAGGCATCGCCGCACGCGCCGGCTACGTATTCACGCCGAGCGTGGTGGTGGGCGACAGTGCGCTCACGACCATGCGCATCGAGTTCGTCGCGATCGATGTGAATGGCGATGGCAACACCACCGGCGCCGACGAAGGGTACTTCAAGGTCTACCAGCTCAACGCCATCATGCCATACGGCACAGGCTACGCGCTCGCACGGCCTCCGGTTCCTCCGACCGCTGCATCAGGGGCGCCGGTGCCATCGGGCGCAACAGTACCGATCGACAGTCTGCTGTACTCCTACAACTGCGGCGTGACTGCGGTGGTGGGAGGGCGGACCGCCATGCCGGTCGCGATCGGTGCGATCGCCCATCGCGCATCGGGCACGTATCAGGAGCGCATGACGGACAAGTCGGCCGCCTTCGACCATGCCGATACGCGCTGTTTTCTCGGTGGCGATGACCGCCTGTCACCGACTGGTCTGTTCCGCGCGGTGGATCCGGCGGGCGGTTGGATGTTGCGCACGGTGGGCTCGGTTCCGGCCGTCGTCGCGGCACGCGCCGATGGCGCATACCTCTGGCCGCTGAGTGCGGCGTACAACCCGAACTTTCGCGGCGTCATTTTCGCCGAAGGGAAAGTGGCTGTGAGCGGCGTGGTACGAGGGCGCGTCACGGTCGCCTCACGCAGCATGCTCGTGATCGCGCACGAGCTGACGCAGGCCACGAGTCCGGGTATCACGACCGGATCCTGTCGCGCCGACGATGACGTGATCGGGCTGTTCTCCGGCGAGTACGTCATGTATGCGGACAACTCGCTCTCCACGCCGCAGTGGCGCCGCACCAACAGCAGCGGCAGCGCGTGGACTTGGCCACGCAAGGAATTCGATCCGTCGCCGCGTCGGCCGGACCTGGCCGTTCACGCGTCGTTGCTGGCACTCAAGTCGGTCGCCGCGGAAAACGCGTCGCCACCCGCGGGCCTCGCGGCCAATCGCTTCGTGGATCGCGGTACGACGCGTCTGATCGGCGGCACGATCGAATCGCGTACAGGGCAAACGGGCACGATGAGCGGTTCGAACCTGCACGGGTATCACGACGATCTCTCGTTCAACCGCTGTCTGCTGCAGAATCCGCCGCCGTACTTCCCGACTACCGGCCGCTGGTCGCGCAGCCAGTACTACGAGGTCAATCCGCAGGGATTCTCGCCGAGCACCTGGTTCACGGGCCGTTGAGACGAGCCGTGAACCGGATGCATGCATTCGCGTGTCAGGTCGGTCCTGCGCTCAGGCGTTGACGAGATCCGACTCGCGTGTGTGTTCAGCGATGAGCTTCTGTGCGGCTTCGGCGGGCACCTGTTCGTAGCCGTTGAATCGACGCGAGAAAATGCCGTGCCCATGTGAGAGTGAGTGGAGCTGCGTCGCATAGAGATGCAACTCCGACCGTGGTACGACGGCCCGCACGGTGGTACGCCGTTCATCGGCCTGCGTGCCCAGAATGTGGCCCCGTCGCGCAGACACATCGCCGAGCACCTCACCCAGGAACGTGTCGGGCACGGTGATTTCGAGCAGATCCAGCGGCTCGAGCAGCACTGGTCTGCATTTCGGCACGACCGTTCTGAACGCAAGAATGCCCGCCATCTTGAACGACATTTCGTTCGAGTCAACAGAGTGGGTGGACCCATCGAAGAGTTCGACACGCACGTCAACCAGCGGATAGCCCGCGATCACTCCGCGCGCCGCCGCCTCCTGCACGCCACGATCGACGGCCGGAACGTACTTTGACGGGATCACACCGCCGACAATCTTGTCTTCAAAGAGATAGCCCTCGCCGCGCGGCATGGGACTGATGCGGATCCAGCAGTCACCGAATTGCCCGCGTCCGCCAGTTTGCTTCTTGTGACGTCCCTGTCCGTCGCCGCGCGCGGTCACCGTCTCGCGGAAGGCGATCTTCGGCTTCGAGAGCTCGGCGTGTACGCCGAATTTCCGCTTCAGCACCGCCATTGACACATCGAGATGGCGCTCGCCGAGTCCGCCGACGATCGTTTCGTGTGTTTCGGTGTCGTAGTGCACTTCGAACGTCGGATCTTCGTCGTGCAGTCGATGCAAACCGAGTTGCATTTTTTCTTCGTCGCCACGTGCGGTGGCTCGCACGGCGAAGTGCACCATGGGCTCCGGAAACGCGATCGCCGGCAAACGGATCGGATGGTCGCGGGTGGAGAGTGTATCGTTGGTGTGCGTGTTGCGCAGCTTCGCCACGCAACCGATATCGCCCGCATGCAGCGTGCCCACCTCGATGCGCTCGCGTCCGCAGGCCACCGACAGATGGCCGACCTTCTCGACTGTGTCGCGTGTCGCGTTGAAGATATCCTGCCCCGAGGAAATAGTCCCCGAGAGAATCCGGAAGTAGCTGATGTCCCCCACATGCGGCTCGGCGAGCGTCTTGAAGACGAGTGCGGCGAATGGTCCATCGTCGCGCGCGTGCAGCTGCGTGGTGCCCGATCCTTCGGCGCCGGTGAGTGCGTGCTGCTCCTCCATCTCGCAGGCGTTGGGCATGAGCTGCACGAGCTCGGTGAGCAGCGCGCGCACACCGGTCATGGATTCGGCCGAGACGCAAAAAAGCGGAAAGAGATCCATGCGCTTCATGGCTTCCTTCATTCCGCTGATGGCCGCGTTACGATCGATCTCGCCGCCGTCGAGATAGGTCTCGAGGAGGGAATCGTCGGTGGCACTGATCGCTTCGATGAGCTCCTGCCGGTACCGCGCGAAGCGCTCCGCGCACTCGGCGGGCACGTCGGCCTCCACGAACTCGCCCTTGGCGCCGGCGGTGTACATGTAGGCGCGCTGCGTGAACAGATTGATCACGCCGCGGAACGTGTTCCCCGCCCCGATGGGGATTTCGACCGGAATGACCTTGGTCGTCAGCCGCTCCTTGATCTGCTCGTAGACGCGATCGAAGTCGGCGAACTCCTTGTCCATCATCGACACCGCGAAGAGCACCGGATCGTTGCGTTCGAGCGCCGCTTGGAACATGCGCTCCGTGCCGACCTCCACACCGGCCGCGCCCCCGATCACGCACAGCGCGCCGTCGGCGGCGGCGAGTCCTGCCACCGCGTCACCCTGGAAATCAAGCGAGCCGGGCGTGTCGATGAAATTGATCTTGCTGTCCATCCACTCGGCGTAGGCGCAACCGAGCGAAATGGAGTAGCCGCGCTCGATCTCTTCGGGGAGATGGTCGGTGAGCGCAGTGCCGCCGTGGACGGTGCCATGTCGTCGTCCGGATCCGGCAGCAAAACAGAGTGCATCCACGAGGCTGGTTTTCCCGCCTCCGCCGTGGCCGACCACGGCAATGTTTCTGATGCCGGCGCTATCGTACTCCCGCATCGTGCCTCCAGAGCGCAGCGCAACCGCCGCGCGGTGCATTTGGCTGAACGGCTTCGGAACGCGCGGAGAGTCGCGGCCCGCATCGCGAGCTTGTCGCGCGAACAGGGCGGCGTCAATTCAGGATTTCCCTGAGAGTTGTCAGTGGCGAGCCCGACAGGGTCGCGAGTTGGCGCGGGAAAGTTGGGGGTCGCAGGGTGGGCGCGAAGGGCGCGATGGGAACCGAGCGGGGGCGGGGGGACGGCGCGCGGGGGTCGGGGGGTTGGGGGGGTGGGGGGAGAGCGGGACGAGGTTCACCCCGGAATCCCGATCTCCGTGCGACGCGATGTGGTCTGCCCCCTGCTCGGTTCCGCTCGGCTGTGTTCGCGCTGTTCGCGATCCTGCCGTTCTTGGCGCTGTTCGCGTCCTGCCGTTCCTCGCGCTGTTCGCGATCCTGCGGTGAACCAGCGCGATCGGGAGGGGGAATGGCACGCAATACAGAAGGGCCGCGATCTGCGATCGCGGCCCTTCATCACTGCTCGAACGAGGGAGGGAGAGTCAGTCGCCCTCCACGTCGAACGAGTACGCATCCGCTGTCCGAAGCGAATCCAGCAAGTTTTCGACGCCGAGTTCGTCCTGCAATGCTTCCGCAGACCCGCCACCGGCGATCGCCGCATGCTTCCCCGACAGTCGGAAGCTCAGCGCACGTTCGGTGCCTTCCGGCCAATCGGTCATGCCCAGTCCGGCCGCCACACGACGCAGCGTCGGGCCACACTCACCCAGCAGCTCGTTCGCGCGGGCTTCCAGCGTCAAAAACGGAATGTCCAGATCGCGGGTCATGAGCCGACCGGTCGATCCGTCACGCCACGCAGTGTCACCGATTGCACCACGGTCCGGCCACACGCCAATGTGTCGCACCACACCCGACTGCGGAGCTTCCTGACGCTCACTCTCGACCGTGGCAGCGATCGCCAGAGCAAGAGACTGCGCATCGGCCGCACCGTACAGCGTG
>JBBQSM010000029.1:0-33748 GCA_038234895.1 Gemmatimonadales bacterium | reverse complement strand
GGCAGCCCCACGCGGGGGTCATGTCCGCGAACAACGAGTGCTCGGTGCGTACGGCAGGGCCGGACTCCGAACACACAGCAACAGGAGCAGCGCCATGCGTACGACCGGCAAGGTGAAGTGGTTCAACGATGCCAAGGGTTTCGGTTTTATCACGCCCGATGACGGCTCGAAGGATTGCTTCGTCCACCACTCGGCCATTCAGGGCGGCGGTTTCCGCACCCTGGCCGAGGGCGAGCGTGTCGAATTCGACATCGTGCAGGGCCAAAAGGGCCCAGCCGCAGAGCAGGTCACCAAGATCCGCAGCTGATTGCGGCGCTCGTCGCGACACGCGGAAGCAACGGGCCGCCGGCATCATGCCGGCGGCCCGGTGTGCATTGCGGGTGAACCCGCGTGTCGCTTACGCTGCACGCGTGATCACGTCGCCCCCAAACAGCGGTGAGACGTCGCGCACGAGTACTGGTACCTCGGTGAGCATGTCGCTCAACTGTTCCGCGCTGAGTCCGAGCCACTCCGCGACGTGAAGGTCCGTCGCCGATCCGTCGACGGAGCGCGAGAACCCCAATGCACAGCCTGCGGCCAGATGGTCAGCCACGTGTACGATCGCACTCAGCGACCGCACCTCGGCAGGAAGCAGCATGGGAGCGTGATGCGCGCTGCCACGAGTCGCGCAGCTACGGCCACCGCGATCGAGTGCATCCACAGGTCGCGTGGCTCGAATCCACTCGGCGCAGCCGACCCGCGGAACTTGCGCGCAAGACTTGCCGCCACGGCAATGTTTTTCACTGCGGAATAGCCGAGCACGACAATCGCAGTCCCCACCGACGTGACCTCCAGTCGCACCCCAGAGTAGGCGGAGTTGACGATTTTGAGCACGCGCTTACACAGCGCCGGATCGCCGGAGATCACGCGGTCGAGATCCTCGCCTGATGAGGCAGGGTCCTCCGCCGACTGCATGACCTCGAGCGCGATTGCTGGCAGCGTGGCGAGTTGGCCCACGCGAGCAATCGCTTCAGACACGATGTCGTCGTGAGGTAGACTGGTCGGCATGTGTCAGGCCAACAGTCGCAGGGCGGGAGCGATCGCCTGCGGCGCAATGGTGTCGAGCAACGCCGTGATCGCCACCTCGTTCATGGGACGCGCGATGCGGTAGCCTTGCCCGCAGGCACAGCCGAGAGCCTGTAACAGCACCAGCTGCGCTTCATGCTCAATGCCCTCGGCCACGACCTTGCGGCCAAGGTTGTCGGCCAGCGTGACGACGGCGTGCAGCCGTGCTGCATAGTCGCGCCCGTGGTGCGCGTTCGCCACGAACGAGCGGTCCACCTTGAGCACGTCGAGTGGAAACTCCTGCAAGCAGGAGAGGGAGGAGTAGCCGGTGTCGACGTCGTCCATCGCGAGCCGCGCGGCCATCGTTCGCTCTACCAACGACGGATCGGACAGCTGCATGCGGGACAGGTTGAAGCTCATGTACGCGGGCGCGACCGCGGGATGCGTGCGCTGCCAGCGCATGAAGGCCTCGCACGACTCGCGCAGAATCCACTCGCTGAGCGGCAACATGAGGCGCGACTCCTCGGCGATCGAAATGAAGTGATCAGGCGGGATATTGCCGCGGAGCGGATGCGTCCACCGCACGAACGACTCCACGCCGCAAAGCGACCGGTCGTCAAGCGAGACGATGGGTTGGTAGACCAGATGCAACTGCGCCGTGCCCAGCGCGTCGCACAGGTCGTTTTCCGTCTCGACACGGAGGCGGACGCACTCACGCATCTCCGAGGAGAATACGACATGGCACGATTCCCCGCGCGCCTTCGCCTCGTACATCGCGATGTCGGCATCCCGTAACATTTCGTCAGCACTACCGTATCCGGGCGTACTGCAGACTATGCCGATGCTCGCGGACGATCGGACCGTATGGGCATCGAGTGTGTACGGTGCACGCAGCGCGTGCAACAGGCGCTCCGCGGCCGCCGTGGCCACCAGGTGGTTTGCACGCCGGTCACGATGACGACGAACTCGTCGCCGCCAAGCCGCGCCACCGTCGTGCCGACGCTGTCGCGCACCATGGTATCCCCACTGCGCAGGTTCCCGCGCAGCCGAGTCGCAATTTCCTGCAGCAGCAGGTCGCCCACATCGTGCCCCAAGCTGTCGTTGACCAGCTTGAATCGGTCGAAATCGAGAAGCATGAGCGCGAAGCCGAAGCCACAGTCGACCTCGCCCGTTCGATCGCATCCTAACCGTGCATCTGATTGGCGGTCAAGCAAAGTATGCGCTCCGCCGAGGCGTTCCACTCGATCGGCCGCCCGTCATGGCCGATGAGCACGACGCCTTCGGTCACGGTTGTGAAAATCGAGGAGAGACGTTCGCGCTGCGCCACCTTATCGCTGATGTCGGTCACGATGGCGATGAATCCACTCAGCGCACTGGTCGCGCCGTGCGTGGGCTGAATGTCGAGATCGAGCCAGTACTCGCCGCCGTCCTTCCGGTGATTGAGAATTTCTCCGTGAAAGCCGTCGCCGCGCTTGAGCGACGCGCGTATGCCTCGGATCGTGTCGGGATTCGTGCGTTCGCACTACAGCAACTCGCCTGGCGACCGGCCCATTGCCTCGGACGCGGTGAAACCGGCGATGCTCGTGAACCTGTCGTTGACCCACGTGATGCGCCGCGCGGCGTTGGTGAGTACCACGGAGTTCGACGTGCGCTGCGCCGCGAGCGACAGGCGCTCCATCTCGGCGCGACGCTGGACGGTGATCTCGTGCTGACGACGCACCGGCGCGACCAGCGCCCGCACGATCAGGGCACCGGCGAATGCGAACAGCAGCACCAGTGCAGCCACGATCACGAGATGATCTCGTGCCATGCCGCGCACCTGCGTGGCGGCGGCGACCGGGCAAAGAATACCGAAGCCGGACATGATCGTCGCGGGGACACGCGCAGGCTTGGACAGCGAGCGGCCTCGCAGCGGGGTCCCGATCCAGTCCTAGAGCGTATCTACGGTGCGCGCCCCCGACTGGAGTGTCCGTCCTACAGTTTGTGCGTCGACAGGAGCAGGCTGGTTTCCGAATTGGCGATCCCTTTGATCGTGCGGATGCTGCGCAGCGCCTCGTCGAAGGTGCCCAGGCTGTCGGTGCCAAGTTCGGCGATGATGTCCCAGCGTCCATTCGTGGTGTGGAGCGCGCGGATTTCTGGATAGCCGCGGAGCGTGTTGAGGATCGCGTCCGACCGGTCGCCATCCACACTGATCATCATCACGGCGCGCACCCGATGTGCGGCCGCCTCGGGGGTCGTTCGCACAGTGAAGCCGAGCAGCACACGCTGGTCGATGAGCCGGTCGATGCGATTCTGCACCGTCCCACGAGATACGCCGAGCGCCTTGGCGAGGTGCGCCACAGAAAGTCTGGCGTTCTCGCGTAACAGCGAAATAAGGCGCAGGTCCTGACTGTCCACGATCGGTCTCTTCGCTAAGAATGTGCAAAACGCTAGAGAGAGCTAGCGATATGTCAGAATATAGCGCAATCCTACGCATCTATCACGCTTGTTGCTAACATGGGCGAGAGTGAGCTTTCGGCATGACCTCTTCGCCGCGGAAACATCCCTTGCCGGGTTCCGGCACCGTCCGCCTGATCGGCGTTCCCATGGACCTTGGCGCCAGCCGTCGTGGCGTCGACATGGGGCCGTCCGCCATGCGGCTGGCCAACGTTGCCGCCCTGCTTGAGGGGCTCGGTCTGACCGTAGAGGACGCGGGGAACGTGGCGGTACCGGATCGGGCCTCGCTGTCCGCCCATCCGGCGGCGCGCCTGGCCGCGATCACCGCGGTGTGCGCCGAGCTTGCGGACCGGACGGCCAGTGCGGTGCGGGGTGGGGTGCGCCCGTTGGTGATCGGCGGCGACCACTCGCTGGCCGCGGGGTCGGTGGCCGGGACTGCCACTGCGCTGGCCGATCGGGGGCAGCGGGTGGGGCTGATCTGGCTCGATGCGCACGGCGACCTGAACACGCCCGAGTCGAGCACGAGCGGCAACGTGCATGGCATGCCGGTCGCGCACCTGTTGGGGCTTGGCGACCCGACGCTGTCGCATCTGTCGTCGGTATTCCCCGCTGTCCTGCCGGAGCATCTGGTGTATGTCGGGCTGCGCGATCTGGATGATGCGGAGAAGGCACTGATCGCCGAGCGCGGGCTACATGCCTTCACGATGCGTGACATCGATGAGCGAGGTCTGCGCGCCGTCATGGACGATGCGGTGACAATCGCAACGCGGGGTACCGGTGGCGTGCATCTCTCGTGCGACGCCGATTGGATCGATCCGCGGGAGGCGCCCGGTGTGGGGACGCCGGTGCGCGGCGGTGCGACCCTGCGCGAGGCGCATCTGGCCATGGAGATCATTCATGACTCGGGTGCGCTGTTGGCCATGGATCTGGTGGAGATCAACCCGATTCTCGACCGGCAGAATCACACGGCGGAATTGGCCGCCGACCTTATCGCGAGCGCGTTCGGCCGCCGCATTCTTTGAATGCACGCGTCGCCGCCGACTTGCTCACACGGTCAGGACAGGAACACGAGGTTCGACGTATGACGACGACAACGAATTCCCCGCACGCCACCGACGACTTCATCGCGCGCGAAGATGCGTGGGGCGCGCACAACTATCATCCGCTCGACCTCGTGATCGAGGAAGCGTCGGGCGCATGGGTGACGGACGTCGAGGGGCGACGCTACCTCGATTGCCTGAGCGCGTATTCCGCGGTGAATCAGGGGCACTGCCATCCGCGCATTCTTGCCACGCTCGTAGAGCAGGCCTCGCGCGTCACGCTCACGTCGCGCGCGTTCCGTAACGAGCAGTTGGGCGGATTCTGCGAGGAATTGGCGACGTTGTGCGGCATGGAGATGGTGCTGCCGATGAACACCGGCGCGGAGGCGGTGGAGACCGCCATCAAAGCGGCACGCCGGTGGGGCTACACCCGCAAGAACATTCCCGACGGCGCGGCAACGATCATTGCCTTCGAGCAGAACTTTCATGGTCGCACCACTACGCTCGTGGGCTTTTCATCGGAACCGTCGTACCGGGCGCATTTCGGTCCGTTCGCGCCGGGCTTCGTGCTCGTGCCTTTTGGCGATATCGAGGCGGTACGACGTGCGATGACGGCGCACACCTGCGCGGTCCTGTTCGAGCCGATCCAGTGCGAGGCTGGTGTGCTCATGCCGCCCGACGGGTTTCTGCGCGAACTGTCTGCGCTGTGTGCCGAGCGCGAGGTGTTGCTGATCGCCGACGAGATCCAGACAGGTCTGGGTCGAACCGGGCGCATGTTCGCGTGCGATCACGAAGCGGTGGTGCCGGACATGTACATCCTGGGAAAGGCGCTGTCCGGCGGCTTTTATCCGGTCTCCGCCGTCGTGTCGCGACGCGAGGTGCTCGAGGTGTTCGGTCCTGGTTCACACGGCAGCACGTTCGGTGGTAATCCACTGGGGTGCGCGGTGGCGCGCACCGCACTCCGCGTGCTGCAGGACGAGTCACTGGTGGAGCGCTCGGCGACGCTCGGCGCTTGGATGCTCGGACAACTGCGCTCCATCGAGCACCCGAGCATCAAGGCCGTGCGCGGACGCGGGTTGATGATCGCGATCGAGTTGCACGAAGCGGCGCGGCCGTTGTGCGAGGCGCTCAAGGCGCGCGGCGTGCTGTGCAAGGAAACGCACGACGTGGTGATCCGCATCTCGCCACCGCTGGTGGTCGCGCAGGACGATCTGGCGTGGGCGGTGGAACAGCTGCGTGCGGTGTTTGCCGCGCACGTCCCTGCTATTCGCGCAGGAATACGATAAGGTCGGTACCGACCGGTACCCCGCCGGCTGCGCGCAGAAGCAGCGAGACCTGTCCGCGGTGGTACATGGAGTGATGCGTGACGTGCAGGAGGATATCGAGCAGCGGCGTCTCGAAGGCGCTGCCGCTGCTGTTCGTGTAGCGCACCGTGCGGGTGAGCATGTCTTGGTCGGCAGCGGCGAGGGAGGCATACGCCAGCTGATTGGCGGCTGCGAGTCGTTCGCACTCATCGAGCGACAGCCGCGGCCAGATCTCGTAGGCAGCGGATGTCGCAGCGATGCGTCGCGACCACACATGCTGCGCCGCCAGGATGTGCGCGAACAGGTCGACGGCTTGTGCGGGCGGTTCGCGCATCGCGCGCAGCGCATCGAGTGTGCGACGGTCTGCCCACGCCATGTGGGTGAGCAATTTGGGAAGCGACGAAGTCACCGGGGTGTGCTCTCCTAACGAGGGCCGATGCGCAGCGACGCCGTGGCCAGTTGCACTTCCCGCAGGAAGCACAGCAGCCCGGCGATGAGGGCGAACATGGCCAGCACGAACAGTGTTGCAATCGCCAGCGATACATCGCGATCGAAGAATGCGCTGATGAAAATGCCGGCAATCAAAATGCAGACGAGCAGTGCCGCCAATGTAAGCAGGCTGATTCCGAGATTGGCCATGCGCGCGCGGTGCGACAGGATGCGCAGGTCGTCGACCAGCACAATTCGCGACTCTGCGGTCGCGCTGAAGTGGTGATCCTCGAGCAGTCGCGCCCGGTCGATGATGCGGCCCAGGCGATTCGTCAACACGACCAATAGTGAGGCGATGCCGGTGAGGAGGAAAACCGGCGCAACGGAGATCTGGACGACGTGAACGAGGGCATCGATAGGGGCATCAGTTTGCATGCTGAAACGTACCACGCCTCGCATATACGCTGGCGTGCCGGACTGTGACGTCACGCCATGCCGGTCGGCCCTTGCTGCACAGCGCATCGCCGCGCAAACTGGCGCATGAACACGAATGCCTCCAACCCCGACGATCGACTCGTGGCGAGCTGGGACGCCAACGCGTTGGCGTGGACCACGGCCGTCCGTGAGCAGCGTATCCCGAGTCGGCGCGCCGGCACCGACGCGGCCATTCTGAATGCATGTGCTCGGTCAAGGGCAGGGACCGTGCTCGATCTGGGGTGCGGCGAAGGTTGGCTGGCGCGTGCGCTTGCCGACGCCGGCCGGCGCGTGCTCGGCATCGATGCCAGCGCCGCGCTGATCGCGCAGGCACGCGCGCACGATGTCTCCGACGGACGCGCATGCTACGAAACAATCTCGTACGAGCGACTGATCGCGGACGTGACGTCGGCGGCGGGTCCGTTCGACCTGATCGTCGGCAACTTTGCGCTGCTTGGCGATCCGCTGGTGCCGCTGCTACAGGCGCTCGCGCTGCGACTCGCGCCCGCCGGGCAACTGCTCATCCAGACCGTGCATCCTGTCGTGGCGGTGGGCGAGGGGGCATACGCGAACGGGTGGCGCGAGGAGACGTTTCAGGGGTTCGGTGTGCCGTTTCCCTCTACCATGCCTTGGTACTTTCGTACGCTGGGCTCGTGGATTGCCGAACTGAACGCGGCAGGGCTGTTCGTCACGGCAATCGAGGAACCGATGCATCCCGACAGCGGACGACCGCTGTCGTTGCTACTGCACTGTGAGGCGGGTACGTAGCTGATGTTCCGGACCGACCGGCGCCTCAGCTCGTAAGAACGCGGTTGGCGCAGGTGACCAATTGGCTCGCGCTGAATGGTTTCTGCAACAGAGCGTCAATACCATGAGACTTCGCATTGCCGGCCGTGAGGGTGCTGCTGAATCCGGTCATCAATACCACCGGTATGTCGTTGCGCACTTTCCGCAACGCGAGCGCGAGTCGATCGCCGGTGAGCCCGGGCATGGTGAGATCCGTGACGACCAGATCGAACGCATCTGGCGAGTCACGAAAGCGTTCGAGTGCGACGGCACCATCGTGGCACACGGTCACCATGAAGCCGGCGCGCTGCAGCGCCCGCTCGGCGAAGCGCGCGAGTGCAGTCTCGTCCTCCACGAGCAAGACGCGACCGCTGCCCAGCGAGGAGGTTGGTGTCGTCACGACTTGCGGCGTCGCGAGCATCGTGAGTGGAAGTGCGACCCGGATGGTCGTTCCCACGCCGACTTCGCTGTCGACGGCCAGTCCGCCGCCGTAGCTCGCGACGAGGCCATGCACGACGGACAGGCCCATGCCGGTTCCTTCGCCAACGGGTTTCGTTGTGAAGAAGGGCTCGAACGCGCGTGCACGCACGTCGGCCGACATGCCGTGCCCCGTATCCCGCACGGTGAGCAGTGCGTGTCTGTCTGGTGCCGTTCCCTGCATGTCGAGCGTGACCGACAGGGCGCCGCCACCGGTACTGCGCATCGCGTACTCCGCATTTGTGCACAGGTTCACGATGACCTGTTGCAGTGCCGTCGCATCGCCCAGCACCACGACTGGCTCATCGCAGATGGTCGTCTGCAGGGAGACGTTCACCGGGAAGACACGTCGTAGCAGTCGAAGACTCTCCACTGTCACGGCGCGCAGATCCACCGGCGCGAGAGCACGATCTGTGTGTCGGCTGAAGGCGAGGATTTGTTGGACGAGATCACGCGCCCGCGCACTGGCAACCTGAATCTCGCGCAAATGGTCATACGTGTCCGAAGGCAGTCCGGACTCTGACAACGCGAGCTCGGTATGTCCGAGCACGATGCCCAGCATGTTATTGAAGTCGTGCGCGACACCGCCGGCGAGTGTGCCAAGCGACTCCATCTTATCCTTTTGCCGGAGTCGCTGCGCCAGCGCACGCTGCTCGGTAACGTCTTCGACGCTGCCGACGAACCCGGTCGTCACTCCGCTGGTGCGGATGGGGGCGGCGAGGACGCGTACATGACGCGTCGTGGTGTCCGGCCGGCGGATGCAAAATTCGAGACTGGTACCGTTGTGGGTCTCGACGGCGACGTGCCAGTCGCTCAGCACGCGTTCGCGATCGTCTTCGTGGATGCCGAGCATGAATCCCGTACGGATCATGTCCTGCTCGCTCACTCCCCAGATCGCGGCGAGGCGGGGATTCACGTAGCTGAAGCTTCCGTCGGCGCGAGCGAGAAACACGCCGAGCGGCGACGCGGTAGCAAGAGTCCGGAAACGCTCCTCGCTGGCCTTGAGTCCATCCTCGGCCACGACGCGTGCGGTGATGTACTGCGCGAGCACGGTCACGCCGACGACACGCCCCGTGGTATCAAGGATCGGCGAGAAGCGGTGTTCGAAATGGACGAGGTCGCCACCGATCTTCAAGGCGCGCGTGGATGTGAAGCGTTCTCCGGTGAACGCGCGGTCGTACCAGTCAACCCACGGGCCACGAATCTCCTCGGTGTAGCCGGCGGACAGCACGGACTCGCCGATTTCGAGCTCGCGTCCGCTCAGGCCGCGCTGCGCTTGCTGAAACAGGCGGTTCGCGCTGAGCAGTCGACGCTCCGGATCGATGGCCCAGATCATCGCATCGGAGTTGTCGAGCATGGCAACCATGCGCTGCCGTTCACGCACGAGTTCCGAAATCAGTCGCCCGTACAACTCACGCGCGTCCGGCTCTACGGCAGTCGGCGTTGGTTCGCGCGACTCGGCCGCTGTGTCCGGAGACAGGTTCACCACGTAACCGATCCAGTCAGCCGCGGTGTTCGGCACGAAGGCGCAGACCAGCAGCACCGGCACGCGGTTCCCTTGCTTGTGGACGAACTCCTTTTGGTACGGCACGGTGTAGCCGCCGGTTTGCTGTGCCTGCTGCATACCGGCAAGGTCGCGGTGCAGGAACTCCGGCGGTGTCATTTCGCGCCAATTCATCCGGCCCGACGTCAGATCCTCGCGAGTGTAGCCGACGATGCCGAGAAAGATGTCGTCGGCATCGGTCAGTCGGTCTGCGGTGCCACACATGAATCCTACGGCGGCGAGCGGAGGTGCCATTGGGAAGTCGGTGAGTATGAGGTCCGCGTGCCGCGGTGCGGGGCCCGGCGTCGGACGCCCGCCGCAAGATCAGCGGAAGGAGCGCGCTTGGCTAGCGCACTGGTCGAAAGAAGGCCGTCCCACTATTCATCCGCCATCCTTAGTGACCCTGCTGGGTCCCAGCTGCTGTTATAACGACAGCGCAGGGCAAACGCAGACTTGGAGCAATACGAATGAATCAGAACGACGTGCGACGCGGCGCGATGGCGGTGATGCTCGCGCTGCTGGTGTCCCCGATGTTGCTGGCGGCACAGACCGGTACCGGCAGTGTGCGCGGCAAGGTAACGGACGCCGCCAACGGACGTGGGCTTGCGGAGGTGCAGTTGCTGATCGCCGGCACACGCGTCGGTGCGATCAGCGGTCCGAACGGCGACTTCACCCTCGTGGCGGTGCCGAGCGGCGCGCGCACGCTGACGGCCAAGCGCCTGGGCTATTCGCCTGCCGATAAGCCCGTGACGGTGTCGGACGGTGCCACGGCGACCGTGGACATGGCGCTCCGCGTGAGCGCGGTGAATCTCTCCGAAGTCGTGGTGACCGGCTCGGCGGCGCCGACAGAGAAGCGCAAGGTCGGCACCAGCATTGCGTCGGTGGACTCGACCGTGATCAGCCGCGCGCAGGCGGTGACGCTCGATCAGGCGTTGCAGGGGAAGGTGCCAGGCGCGCAGATCTCACAGAACTCGGGTGGACCGGGCGGCGGCGGATTGTCGGTGCGGTTGCGCGGGACGAACTCGTTCATCTCCGGGTCCGATCCGCTGTACATCATAGATGGCGTGATCGTGGACAACGGGTCGTCGCAGCTCATCGATCTGGGTGGACGGTCCAACCCGCAGAATCGTCTCGCCGACCTAAACCCGGCCGACGTGGAGCGCATTGAGATCATTCGTGGCGCGGCGGCGGCGGCGCTGTACGGCTCGCGGGCCAACAACGGCGTCGTGCAGATCTTCACGAAACGTGGCAGCATCGGCAAGCCGCGCTTCTCCTTCAACAGCCGGTATTCGTCGAGCGAACTGCGTGCGCAGCAGCCGTTCAACCTGTATCCGTTCAACGAGAACGGCCGGCCGGTGCAGCGCTTCAACTACCAGGACGACATTTTCGCGCGCGCGGCAGGTACCGACCAGAATCTCACCGTCGAAGGCGGCAACGAGCAGACGCGGTACTTTCTGAGTGCGAACGCGTCGGCGGAGGATGGTATTCTGCGCAGCACCTCGTCGCGCCGGCAGGGTGCCCGAGTGAATCTGCAGCAGACGTTGGCGCCAAAGCTGATTGCGAATGTGACCGCCAACTATGTCACCACGCAGAACCAGTTCCAGGCATTCGGTGAGAACAACGATTACGGCATCATGGGCTCGCTGTTTTTCGCGCCCACGAGCGTGGACTTCCGTCCGGTCAACGGGATCTATCCGTTGCCACCGGCGTTGGGCACCAATCCGTTGCTCGCGATCGAGCGCATTCGCAACCCGCAAACGATCGACCGTTTCATCGGCTCGAGCAAGCTCACGTGGACGCCGATCCCGGAACTCATTCTCGACTATACGATCGGCGTGGACAACACCTCGTTCGAGGCGCGCCAGTTCATTCCGCGCAACGCGGTGCTCGGGTCGGCTCCCAATTCGACGGGCCGCTCGCAATCGATCTTTCAGGGCAACCGCATCGTCAATCAGGACGGCGTGGCCACGTACTCCTGGAAGCCCATGGGCGCGTTCGAGCTCCGTACGACCGGTGGATTCAACTACACGAGCCAGAAGGTCCGCACCACGAACGCCGTCGCAAACGGCCTCGCGCCGGTGGGTGAGCTGGTGGGTGCGGGTTCCGTGTTCAGCGCGGGGCAGACCGAAGTCGAGCTGCGCACGCTGGGCTTCTTTGGGCAGCAGGAGGTGGCGATCAAGGACCGTTTGTTCTTGAGCGGTGCCGTGCGCTACGACGCGTCCAGCACCTTTGCGCCGTCGGAGCGGTGGCAGGCGTTCCCGAAGCTGTCGGCTTCGTACGTGGTGCTGACTGATCGCAGCGGTTTGGTCAACAACTTCCGTCTGCGCAGCGCACTGGGGTGGGCGGGTAGTCAGCCCGGTATTCTTAACGCGTATTCGCAGTTCATCGCGTTCACCCAGCTGCCGTTTGCAGGTCGTCCGGGGTTTGTGAACGACGTGACGTTTGGCAACCCGACGCTGCGGAACGAACGCGCGCGTGAGTGGGAGGTTGGTACGGAAGCGGGCTTGCTCAACGGAAAAGTGTCGGTAGACGCGACGTACTACAATCGGCTCGTCTCCGACCTGCTGTTCTTCCGTCCGCTGGCCACAAGCACCGGTTTTTCGCGGCAGTTCTTTCCGATCGGCAGCATGTCCAACAAGGGCGTGGAGCTGATGGTGAAGACGCAGAACGTGGATAAGTCCAACTTCAAGTGGGCCACGACCGCCACGTACACGCGGAACCGGAACCTCGTGGAGTCGCTGGACATTCTCGACTTCCAGTCGGCGGGCGGTTATCCGAATCGCATCCGCGCCGGACAGCCGGCCGGTGTGTTCTATGGATCGTACGCCGCGCGCAACTGCGTGACGGGCGCCTTGCTGCTGGATTCGCTCGGCCGCTACCGTCGCAGCAACCAGACCGTAGATATGGGCACGGCGGCGCAGCGCCGCGCGATCAGCGGCGGCACCTGCAACGACTCATTGAATGCCGTCATCGGTGATCCGAACCCTTCGTGGTTGGGATCGTTGCTTAACGAGTTCACGCTCGGCAAGAAGCTGCGCTTCCGCATGCTGCTGGACGGTGTGTTCGGCAATGACGTGATGAACCTCTCCACGCGAGCGCAGAACGCCGGCGTGGCAAGCAACTCCAAGGAGTATGAGCGCGAGTTGTTGCCGTACGGCGATCCGCGCAAGCTGCCGCCGGGCTTCAACGCCCGCACGCAGGGCATTTTCCAGTACTGGGTGGAAGACGGATCGTTCGTCAAGCTGCGCGAACTGTCGGCGACGTACACACTCGACTTGCCCGGCACGCGGCGGCTGTTCCGCGATGGCATCGACGTGACGGTCTCCGGACGCAACCTCGCGGTGTGGACCAACTACAGCGGCTACGACCCCGAGATCAACCTCTTTGGTACGAATGCCGGCGGAGTTGGCTCAGTACAAACAACCGCTGCCGACCGCGGTTTCGACTTTGGTGGCTATCCCATTCCGCGCGTGTGGTCTGTCAGTGCGCGATTCACTTACTGACCCGCGGAGACCAATTCCCATGCGAGTAATCAAGCAGAGTGCGGCGTTTCTGGCCGCGATGTCGCTCGGGGCATGCAGCCTCGATCTCGAGAATCCCAACGCGCCAACTGAAGCGCAGGTCACCACGAACGTCGATGGCGTGATTGCACTGGCCACCGGCTTGCAGGCACGCTTCGCCACGTCGTACGGCAACTTCGCGTACACCGCCGGACTGGTGACCGACGAATTCGCCGCAACGAGCGCTGCGCTCATCTCAATCAGCGATGCGGAGCAGGGAGCCGTGCCGTCGGGTACAGGCATTTCGGACAACGTCTTCAACGCGGTGTACCGCACGGTGCGCACCGCAGACGACTTGTTGGCCGGCGCAGACGCGCTGTCCGCACAAATCGACCCGGGTACGCGCAGCGGGCTGCGCGCGCTGGCCTTCACGCTGAAAGCGGAGGCATTGGGCGAAGCGATGCAGTCGTACCAGCAGATTCCGGTGCAAACGTTTGGCGTGACGGCGCCGGCATACGTGGCGCGTTCCGTCTCGTTGCCACTTGTGCGTGCACTCCTCGACTCGGCCGCGCAGGCGATCGCCACCACGCCGCCGAGCACGTTCTTCAACAACAGCATCCTCACGCCGGGCGTGAACCTGCCCAACGTGATTCAGCTGTTCCGCGCGCGGTATGCGCGCATCGCCAACGATCAAGCGACGGCCTTGTCCGCGGCGAATCTGGTGGCACGCTCGGGGCCGGGCGCTCTGTCGGCGCTCACGTTTCCAGCGCCGACGGTGAATCCGTTTGCGGCGGTGACCGGTGGCACGCAGGGTATTGCCGTGCGTCGGCAGTGGCGTCTGTCCATGCAGTCGCAGGATCAGCGGTTCACGTATTTCGTAATTCCGTCCACGACGCTGACGGGACGCATTGGCGCGCTGCTCGATCCGTTCAACCGCTGGGCCAATCCGCAGGCCACGTTCCCCGTGTATCAGCCGGACGAAGCGTTGTTGATCAAGGCGGAAGCGCTCGCGACGCAGGGCAATCTGGCGGCGGCACAAGCGGTGCTCGATTCCGTGCGTACCGATTGCGCCGGTGGTCGTGGCCTCGACGATCCGAAGGCGTGTCTCCCTGCGCTGACGGGACAGCTCACCCAGGCCGCGTTGCTCACCGAGATCTACACGCAGCGTCGCTACGAACTGCTCGGCACCGGTCTCCGTTGGGAAGACGCGCGTCGTCGCAATGCGGTGCGCGGACCGACCGCGGCCCCTGCCGTGCCCACGGAAGGGCAGCGATGCTGGCTGCCGTACGCGATCGGCGATCGCAATGCCAACCCCAACGCCAGTTTCTCCGCGCTCCCTGATCCGGCCGAGCCGTCCACTTTCCCCGCCGGCTGCCCGGTACAGTGAGGATGACCACGATGAACACGATTGTACACAGCGGCTCGCGCCGCACGGCGCTTGGACTGTACGCGGCACTGCTGTTCGCGATCTCCGCCTGTGGTACCACCGATGCCGAGGGACCGCTGGCTCCGTCCGGTGCGCAGGGACGCGTGCGCTTCGTGAACGTGATTACGGATACCACACGCGGACGGGTGAATGCCATACTGGAACAGTTGCCGTTCGGCGTGAATCTCACGTACGCGCAAAGCACACCGGCCTCACTCGCAGCACCGAACACCGCGTTGTACTCCGCCATTCTGACCGGGTCGCGCACCTTGGTGCTCAAGCGTACCGCCGATACGAACACGACGGTGGCCACGCTCGCGTTCACGGTGAACGAAGGGCAGGATCGAACGGTCTACGCGATCGGTGGAGTGGGCGGCAGCGCGGTGACGGGCTTCCTTACGTCGGATGAAAACACGGCGGTGCCCACGGGGCAGACGCGTGTACGTGTGGTGCACCTGAGTCCGACGGCTGGTGCGGTGGACATCTTCGTCACGGCTCCAGGCGCCGACCTGTCCACGGCCACGCCGACCCTCGCCAACGTCGCGTATCAGAGCGCGTCGAGCTACCTCACCGTCGCGGCGGGTACGTATCAGGTCCGCGTGGTGCCGGCGGGCACCGCTCCGGCTGCGCGCGCGGCGGCCGTGGCGATCAACGTGGCGTCGCTAGCGTTGCCGGCGGGCACCGGCCGTACGATCGTGGCGGCGGATCATACGTCCGGCGGGGCTCCGTTGCGCGCGTTCGTGCTCAGCGACCAGTAGCGCTCGGTGTAGATCAGCAGTCGTGGGCTGACACGGGTCGCTTGTCGTACGAACTATCGTACTGATGAGCGGCCCGTGCCGCGTTGTGCGCTGTGTCACCGCATGCACGGACCAACGAGTGTGAATCGCGGTACGAATCTTGAAATGCAATGGGCGAGTGACCGAAGCCGCCATCGAACGGCAGGGCGGCAGTCGTCCGATTCGGTCGCTCTTCCATCAATCATTTCCGGAGATTTCGTATGCTCATGACGCTCGCAATCATTCTCATCGTGCTTTGGCTCCTCGGTATGGTCAGCGCATACACGATGGGTGGACTGATCCATGTACTGCTCGTTGTGGCCGTCATCGTGATCCTCGTCCGCGTCATTCAAGGGCGTAAGGTGCTTTGAGCGGCATCCATGTATCCCGCTAGCGCAGCCGTAGCGCGGCTGTCGGTAGCGAATGTGTACGAGCTCGACTGCAGCGAAATTGCAGCACGACGTCGCTGCAGTCGGCCATGAATTCGCGCGCCGAACGCTCGCGCGCGGAAGCGACCGATGAGCTTCTGGTCGGTCCGATCCGCGGGGAACTTCTCGGTGCCGACCATCTGGCGGCCCGGGCACGCGCCGTGGCGCGAGGGCAACGGCTCGTCGCCGAGCGGCTGCCGTTGCGTCCTGCCCGCCTGCTCGCTCGCCTCGCCGAAACGCGGCGCATTCTTACGGATGCACATGCGCGACTTGTGGAAGCGACCTCAGCCGGTGTGGACACTGGGCCGGCTGCCGAGTGGCTGCTCGACAATTTCCACGTCGTGCAAGAGCAGTTGCAGGAGGTGCGGGCCAGTTTGCCCGGCGGCTACTATCGCGAGCTGCCCGAACTGAGCAGCGGCCCGCTCACGGGCTATCCGCGCGTGTACGAAATGGCGATCTCGATCATTTCGCACACCGAAGCACGTATCCATCCGGACAATCTCGACGTCTACGTCGAGGCGTTCCAAACCGTCAGTCCGCTGACGGTCGGTGAATTGTGGGCCATGCCCGCCATGCTGCGCCTGGGGCTGATCGAGAGCGTTCGTCGTATGACGCTCCGGACCGTACAGCGGCTGGACGAGATCGAACTCGCGCGCGTGTGGGCCGAGCGCATTCTGTCGGCCAGCGAGCGTGGCGGCTCCGAATTGCGCGCCGCGTTGCGCGCGTTCGCCGACGCCGAGCATGCGCTGACGCCGAACTTCGTCTCGCGATTCCTGCAGTCATTGCGTCAGGCGGAGGGGGCATCACCTCCACTGCAATGGATCGAGCACTGGATGCGCGACGCGGGAGTGATTCCCGAACAGGCGGTGGCGCAATCAACGCAACGGCTGGCACTCACGCAGATCATGATGGCCAACAGCATCATGAGTCTACGCGATATCGGACAGCGCGATTGGCGGCTGTTCGTGGAGCAGCAAAGTGCCATGGACGCGGTACTGCGCAATGATCCCTCAGGGCACTACCGCCTGATGACATTCTCCACGCGCGACAGCTACCGACACGCCGTCGAGCGGGTGGCGAAGCAATCCCGGCATAAGGAGACCATCGTCGCGCAGTGGGCGATTGACCTCGCGCGGCACCACGCTGATACCGTGGACGGTCGGGTCGACACCGCAGTCGATGTTCGGCTCGGGCACGTCGGCTACTACCTGATCGACGACGGGGTGCTTGAGCTCGAGGCCATCGCGGGATATTCGCCCACGGTGGCCGAGCGGGTTGAGCGGTACGTGCGTGCCAAGCCAAATTTGTTGTTCATCGGCGGTGTCGCGCTGACCACATTGTTGGCCACGATGGCCGTGACGTACCTGGTGGACGCGGTGCCGCGACAGTCCATGCTGCTGGTGCTGCTCTTCACCTTCCTGCCGGCGCTCGACATCGCCGTCACGGTGCTCAACCAGCTCGTGACGGCTCTGCTGCCGCCCAAGGTGCTGCCCCGGCTTGATCTGCATGAACATGGCGTGTCCGCCGAGTATCGCACGGCAGTCGTCGTGCCCACGCTGTTTGGTGATCTCACCGACGTACGTGAGGCATTGGAGAATCTGGAGGTGCAGTTCCTCGCCAATCGCGAGGAGCATTTGCATTTCGCCGTGCTCAGTGATTTCACCGACGCGTGTCGCGAGACACAGGACGACGATCAAGCGATCGTGGACACCGCGCTCGAGGGCATCCGTGCGCTGAACGAGCGCTATTCGGCGGGCCTGTCTGACGTCTTTCATTTGCTGCATCGTCCGCGTCGGTGGAACCCGACTGAAGGCGTATGGATGGGATGGGAGCGAAAGCGCGGCAAACTCTCGGACTTCAACCAGCTGCTGCGCAGCGAAGACCACAGCGCGTTCTCTGTCATCAGCGGGCCGCTGGATGCGCTGCGCGCGGTGCAGTTCGTCATCACCCTCGACGCAGATACGGTACTGCCGCCCGATGCCGCGCCGTCGCTGGTCGGGGCCATGGCGCACCCGTTGAATCGTGCCGTGTACGATCCCGTGCGTGGTCGCATCGTGCGAGGCTACGGTATTCTCCAGCCTCGCGTGGGCATCGCCTTGCCGAGTGCGAACCGGTCACGGTTCGCCTCGATCGCGTCGGGCCATCCGGGCGTAGACCCGTACTCCACCGCCGTGTCCGACGTGTACCAGGACCTGTATGGCGAGGGGAGCTTTACCGGCAAGGGCATTTATGACGTTGATGCGTTTCAGCTCGCAACGCATGGCAGGTTCCCTGAAAACACGCTGCTGTCGCACGATCTGATCGAGGGGAACTACGCACGCGCGGGTTTGGCGACCGACGTGGTGGTGTATGACGACTATCCGTCGACGTATCGCGCCTACACGCTGCGAAAGCATCGCTGGATTCGCGGTGATTGGCAGCTCTTGCCGTGGCTGCGGCGATATGTCCCGGGTCCGGATGGCCGCGAGCGAAACCGGCTGTCCTTGCTGTCGCAGTGGAAGATCGTGGACAATCTCCGCCGCAGCACCGTGGAGCTGTCGCAACTGCTGCTGCTCGTGGGCGGCTGGACGCTGCTACCGGGATCGCCGGCGCTGTGGACGTTGATCGGCCTCGGCGCGATTGTCGCGCCGTGGGCAACATCGCTGCTGTTGGCCCTCGTGCGTCCACCACGCGATCGCTCATGGGGCGCCTACTACTCTGCGGTTCGCCAGGACGCGGCCATCAGTCTGCAGCAGGCGATTACCACGCTCGTCTTTCTTCCGCATCAGGCGTACATCTCGCTCGACGCCATCGTGCGCACGCTCTATCGCATGGCCATCTCGCGACGGCATTTGCTCGAATGGCGTTCCGCGTCGATCGTGGAGCGCGGTCAGGTACGAGGTCGCACGATGGGCTTTCGTGCGATACACATGATCGCGTTGGCCAGCGGAGTTGGCGCGGTGGCGGTCTCAATTGCCGAGGGACTCGCGCAGACCTCGCAGGGTCTCACGCTCTTTCCCTTGGTGCTACCCGGGATCGCACTCTGGAGTGTGGTGGTGCTCTGGATGGATGCACCGGGTCTCGCGCGGCGGCTGAGCGCACCCGCAAAGCCCGAGCGTCGACAACTGTCGGACCATGGCCGGCAGACCGTACGTCGCTATGCGCGCCTGCACTGGACGTTCTTTGAACGGTTCGTGACGCAGGAAACACATTGGTTGGCACCGGACAATTTCCAAGCGGCACCGCGCGCGGTCGTGGCCATGCGCACATCGCCCACAAATATCGGCCTGCAGTTGCTGGCGACCGTGAGTGCGCACGATCTTGGCTTCATTGCGGCGGACGACATGACGCTGCGCCTCGAGCGAACCATCACCACGCTCGAAGGAATGCGTCGCTACCGCGGACATTTCTACAATTGGTACGACCTCGCCGACCTGCACGTACTCGAACCGGCGTATGTCAGCACCGTTGACAGCGGTAACCTGGCCGGGCATCTGCTCGCGCTGCGCCAAGCGTGCATGCAAATCGCGGCTACACAGCATTCGTCGCTGTGCACGCGCCTCGAGTCGCTCGCAGATCGTGCGTATTCGCTGTTCTCCGAGATGGAATTCGGCTTCCTCTACGACACCGAGCGCAAGCTGTTTACCATCGGGTATCATCCCGATTCGTTCACGGCCGACGCTTCCTTCTACGATCTGCTCGCCTCTGAAGCGAGACTGGCCAGCTTCGTCGCCATTGCGCGCAACGACGTGCCGGTGGAGCACTGGTTCCGCCTGTCGCGTATGCTCAATCGTTCGGCGGGTGCCACGTCGATGGTGTCGTGGAGCGGGAGTATGTTTGAGTTCCTCATGCCCTTGCTTGTGATGCGCTCGTGGCCTGCGACCTTGCTGGAGCAGACCTACACGGGCGTGGTGGAGCGACAACGCACCTACGCGCAGCGACGCAATGTGCCGTGGGGGGTGAGCGAAAGCGCCTATAATCTGCGGGATCGCGAGCAGACGTATCAGTATCGGGCATTTGGTGTCCCCGACCTTGCCCTCAAGCGCGGACTGGGGCGCGATCTGGTTGTGGCGCCGTATGCCACGGCGCTCGCATTGCAGGTGGCCCCCGCGCTCGCGCTGGAGAATCTGGAGGTACTGGAGTCGCTGGGGGCGCTGGGCGACTACGGGTTCTGCGATGCGCTGGACTACACACGCCCTGCGGTGGGTGAACGATTCGCCTTCGTGGCGACGTACATGGCGCACCATGTCGGGATGTCACTCGTCGCGTTCACGAACGTGTTGAACAAGGAGATCTGGCAGCAGCGCTTTCATGCGGACCCGTTGGTGAAATCGGCTGAACTGCTGCTGCATGAGCGAGTGCCACGTCGACTGATCCTGCAGGACGCGCAGCAGGTCCGCCCGGATGAGGCCCGGCCGGATACGGAACGCAATCAGCCGGTCGTTCGCGAAATCGATCCGGCTGTGTCCGATGCGCCGCGCATCGCGCTGCTCGGTTCGATGCCGTACACGGTCATGCTCAACCATACGGGCAGCGGCTTCAGTCGCTACGAGCAACTCGCGGTGACGCGCTGGAACGCCGACGGCACCTCCGACGACAGCGGGCAGTTTTGCTATGTGAACGATCTCACGGCGGGACGCGTCTGGTCGGCGGCGCGGCGACCATTGGCCACAGAGCCCGACTGGAGTCGCACCTGGCTGGCGTCAGACCGGGCAACGTTGCGGCGAATCGACGGCGATATCGAAACACGGATGGAGATCACGGTCGTACCGGCCGACGCGGCCGAAGTCCGACGTGTGACCCTCACCAACACCGGCGCGGAGGAGCACATCATCGAACTCACCAGCTACGGCGAGATCGTGATGAACGCCGCCGATGCCGACCGTGCTCACCCCGCCTTCGCGAACCTGTTTGTCGAAACGGAGTGGCACGGCTGGTCTACCGCGATCACGGCCACACGTCGGCCGCGCTCTGCGCACGAGCCGCAACTCTGGTGCGTGCACGTGCTGGACGAGGGACGCGACCGCGTGGGGGATGTGAGCTGCGAGACCGATCGCTCCCGCTTTCTTGGACGCGGACGTACGGTGCGCGATCCGCAGGCACTGCATGCGGTTGGAGCACTCTCCATGACCACGGGAGCGGTGCTTGACCCGGTCTTTGCGCTACGCACGCAGGTACGGGTGGCACCCGGTCAATCGGTGAGCGTGGCGTTCACCACGCTCGTGGCCACGTCGCGCGAGTCGGCCTTTGAGCTGGCCGGGCGCTATCACGACGCGCACGCGGCGCAGCGCGCGCTCGACCTTGCCTGGACCTCCACGCAGATCGAACTCGCGGAACTGGGAACGACGCCGGCCAACGCCGCGGCGTATCAGGATCTCGCGTCGCAGCTGCTCTTTCGCGATGGCAGCCTCGCGCCGCCAATCGACGAGCGCGAACGCAACCGTGGCTCCCAGCCACGCCTCTGGCCGTACGGCATCTCCGGCGATCTGCCGATCGTGCTGGCTACCATTGATTCGGTGGAAGGACTCCCCACGCTGCGCGATGTCTTTGCCGCGCACCGGTACTGGCGACGGCGCGGTGTGCGTGCGGATCTCGTCGTGATCAACGCGCATCCGTACGACTACCTGCAGGAGCTCCGCGACAGCATCACCGAGTCGATGGTGTCCGCCAATGACGCCGAGTCTGTCGAACAGGCCGGCGGAGTGCATGTGCGCCGCCGCGACGTCTTTCAACGGGATGACTACCTTATGCTGTCGGCGACGGCACGCGTGCACATCCCGTGCGACGGGCGACCGCTGGCACGTCTGGTCGCGGCCGCAGACGATCGCGCACGCGCACCTGCTGAACGTGAGAGCGCCCTCGAATCGATCGTCTCCGCGCTCCGCCCGCTCGTTACGCCCCGTTCGTCGCGAAGCGCGCGCCCGCGCCCGTCCGAAACAGAGGGTGCGTCGTCGCGCGGCACGCTGCTGTTCGACAACGGAATCGGTGGCATGGATGCGCAGGGCGACTATTGCATGACGGTCGATGCAGGTCGGCTGCCGCCTGCGCCGTGGGCGAACGTGATTGCCAATGCGCAGGGGGGCTTTGTCGTCTCGGAACGAGGCAGCAGCTGCACGTGGGCGGAGAACGCCCACTTCTTCCGGCTCACCCCGTGGCATAACGATCCCGTCTCGGATGTCTCGAGCGATGCGATCTACCTACAAGACGCTGAATCCGACGCGATATGGAGTCCCACGCCGGCTCCGATCGCCGGGGACGGCGCGTATACCGTGCACCACGGTGCTGGAAGCTCCATGTTCAGTCATCAGCACGAAGGTATTCACACCGAACTGCTGCTTGGCGTTCCAGCGGAGGACGCCGTGAAGCTGAGCGTGCTGCGCATGGAGAACCGCGGCGATCGTACGCGACGGCTGACAGTCACTGCATATGTGGAGTGGACGCTGGGTGCGCGACGTGAGCTCGCGCAGACGCAGGTGCGTACGCGACATGTGCCGGAGTATCGCGCGATCATGGCACACAACGCGTTCGATGAGTCGTTCGCCAATTGGGCAGCATTCCTGTCCTGTTCCGAACCGGTAACCAGTTTCTCCGGAGACCGTCTCACCTTTCTCGGACGCGGTGGCTCCACGACCAATCCGGCCGCGCTACAACGGGAAGCTCTGGACGGCAGGACTGGTGTCGATCTCGATCCGTGCGGCGCATTGCAGATGCAGCTATCGTTGGCCCCGGGCGAGGTTCGGGAAATTGCCATCGTGCTCGGTGCGTGCCCAAGCGAGCCGGAAGCGAAGCGTACGATCGATCGGTTCCGCTCGCCGCGGGCGGCGCGTGCGGCGATCACGGAGTCGGTGGAGCGGTGGAGGTCGCGCTTGAGTGTGGTGACCGTCAAGACACCCGATCCCGCCTTTGACGCGATGATCAACAAATGGACCCTGTATCAGGCGCTCGGCTGTCGCATCTGGGCACGGGCGGGCCTGTACCAGAGCAGTGGCGCCTTCGGTTTCCGCGACCAGTTGCAGGACGTGATGGCGCTGCTGCTGGCGGAGCCAGCGCTCGCGCGCGCGCATATTTTGCGCGCAGCGGCGCGGCAGTTCCGCGAGGGCGACGTGCAGCATTGGTGGCATGCACACACCGGTCGCGGCGTGCGTACGCGATTTTCGGACGATCTGGTGTGGCTACCGTTTGTGGTGGAGCAGTACGTGACCGTCACAGGCGACGCTTCGGTGCTCGACGAGTATCTGCCGTTTCTCGACATGCGGACGCTCGAACCGCACGAACACGAGCTGTACGATCTGCCCACCGTGACCGACGAGCATGGCAGTGTCTACGAGCACTGTCGTCGTGCACTCCGCCGGGCCTGTACGACTGGCGCGCACGGGCTTCCGCTGATCGGCACAGGTGATTGGAACGACGGTATGAGTCGCGTAGGCGCGGACGGGAAGGGCGAGAGCGTGTGGCTGGCGTGGTTCCTTGTAAGCACGCTGCGGACATTCGCGGTGCGCGCCCGGTCGCGCGGCGACGACGCCGAAGCCGCGTGGATGGAAGGGACCGCCACCGCGTATGTGTCCGCGATCGAGACGCATGGTTGGGACGGCCAGTGGTACCGACGCGCGTTCTACGACGACGGGACGCCGATGGGATCGGCGGCGAGCGACGAATGCCGCATCGATTCGATCGCACAAAGCTGGAGCGTCATCTCGCGCGCTGGCTCCGACTCGCGTCAGCAGTTGGCCATGCGCGCGCTGGACAGCCAGCTCGTGCGCGAAGATGCACGCCTGATCATGCTGCTCACGCCCCCGTTCGATCGCGGATCGCACGATCCGGGATACATCAAAGGCTATCTGCCCGGTGTGCGAGAGAATGGGGCGCAGTACACGCACGCTGCACTGTGGGCGGTGATGGCCACCGCCATGCGAGGAGATGGCGACCGCGCCTTCGATCTGTACCAGATGCTCAACCCGATCAGGCACGCCGATACGGCGGCGAATATGCTCCGCTACAAGGTTGAGCCCTATGTGGTTGCCGCAGACATCTACACCGCGCCGAATCAGCTCGGCCGCGGTGGATGGACCTGGTACACCGGCTCAGCGAGCTGGATGTATCGGGTTGGGCTCGAACAGCTGCTTGGCTTCACCAAGGTTGGCGACACGCTGCGTATCAGCCCCCGCGTTCCACGCAGTTGGTCGGAGTTCTCGATACAGTATCGCTTTGGCGAAACCATGTATGAGATCACGGTGCGAGATGCGATCGGGCAGCAGGCGCGTGGAGCGCGCGTTATCGTGGATGGCGTGCGCAGCGATGACGGCGTCATTCACCTCCGTGATGACGGCGTGACGCACATCGTGACTATCGAGGCAGCAGCCGGCCAGCCGCTGAGTCGATCAACCACCCCAGTCGCCCAGCCGTCGGTGCGATGACCTGCGCGGGGAGCGCGGCAGGGTCGGGCGCGTCGTGCAGCACGCGCCGCAACATCTCCGCCTTGTCGTCGCCTGTGACGAGGAACAGGACATCAGCCGCGGCGTTGAGTAGCGGTGGCGTGAGAGTCAGTCTCCACATGTCGGCTGCCTTTGCGTATGTCGCGCGCACCCACCGCTCCGACTCGTACACCACGTCGTCGTGTGGAAACAGCGATGCGGTGTGTCCATCGGTGCCGATTCCAAGTAGCACGAGATCGAAGCGGTGGGTGGCGATGGCGCGCGGCGGTCCACCAGGTTCGGCGAGTAGGGTGCGCAGGATGCCCTCGTAGTCGAGCGCGGCCTGCTCCGGGGGATCTTCACCGCGCATGCGGTGCACGTTCGACGCAGGGATGGGAACGTGCCGTAGCAGCGTTTCGTGCGCCGAGCCGAAGTTGCTGCGCGCATCGTGCGGTGGAACGCAGCGTTCGTCGACCCAGCAGATGTGCACCGCCTCCCACGCGATGCGCGACGCGTACGGTGGTTGGGCGAGCAGCGAGAATAATTGCGTGGGCGTGCTTCCGCCCGACAGCGCGAGGAGAAAGCGACCCCGTTCAAAAATGGACGTGGCGGCGACCTGCACGAGATGTTCGGCCGCCGCACGCGCGAGTGCCTCTGCAGTGTCGAATATGTCGACGGTGGGTTGAAACGAGCGATCGCGCGTGCTCATCCGGCGCCGGCAGGATTGCGCCAGCCACCCACGGACGACGCCAGTTCCTCCGCCGCGCGCGGCCCCCATGTCCCGTGCTCGTACGAATGTGCGGGCGTGACGTTGCCGAGCACCGGCTCGACGATCTGCCATGCGGCGTCCACGAAGTCCTCGCGCGCGAAGAGCATCGGATCGCCTTCCATCGCGTCGCCGAGCAGGCGCTCGTACGCGTCCATCTGGTCGCCGTCGGGATGTTGCAGCAGCGTGAACTCCACCGGCTCGGATTCCATCGATTCCCCCGGTTTTTTAACGCGCGCGCCGATGGTGATCTTGACGTCGGGACCCAGCCGGAACCGGATGTAGTTCGCCTCCCCCACGGGAAGTGCATGATGCACCGGTCGTTTGAGCGTAACCAGAATTTCCGTGGCGGTTACGGTGAGATACTTGCCTGCACGAATGAGAAAGGGCACGCCGCGCCAGCGCGGAGAGTCGATGTGCAGACGCAACGCGGCGTACGTCTCCACGGTGCTGTCCGACGCCACATCTTTTTCGTCAAGGTACTGCCGACACTGCCCCCGCACCACTTCGTCCGGGGAGATCGGTCGGACCGACGCGAACAGTCGCGCCTGCTCGTCGCTCAGCGCACCGGTACTGCCGCTGAGAGGTGCTTCCATGGTGAGAAAGCCCAGCACCTCGAGGAGGTGGTTCTGGATGACATCGCGAATTGCGCCCGCTTCTTCGTAGAACTTACCGCGTCCGTTCATGCCGAACGATTCAGCCATCGTGATCTGCACACTCTCGACGAACTGATTGCTCCAGATCGGGTCGAGGAACGTGTTCGCGAACCGAAAGACGAGCAGGTTCTGCACCGCCTCCTTGCCCAGAAAGTGATCGATGCGAAAGATGTTCTCTTCGTCGAAGACCGAATGCAACGTGGCGTTCAATTTTCGCGATGATTCGAGATCGCGTCCGAACGGCTTCTCCACGACGATACGCGCATTCACCGAGCATCCGGACATGCCAAGACCGTGTGCGACCGTGGTGAACATGTCCGGAGGAATCGCCAGATAGTGCAGCGGATACTTGGCGTCGGCGAGGGCGGTGCGCAGCGCGATGTACGTCTTCGGATTGCTGTAGTCGCCTTCGACGTACACCAGTCGTGCGAGCAGATTCGAGAGCGCGTCTGCGTCCACGGGGCCACGCTGTTCCAGCTCCTGCTGCACGCGCTCCCGCAACAGTTCGACCGACCATCCGGAGCGTGCAATGACCACCACGGGCACGGTCAATCGCCCGCGGCGCGAGAGTGCCAGCAGCGCAGGATAGATTTTTTTGCGCGCCAGATCGCCCGTACCGCCAAAGAAGACCAACGCGTCTGAATGGGGAGCGGTTGTCGGTGTGACGTCGCTCATGTCGCTCGGTTTCGGGGCGGATGCACTCATGACTTCGTTCCCGGCTCGAGGTGGCCGCCAAAGCCAAAACGCATGGCAGAGAGCACGCGGTTTTGGAATTCATCTTGCCCACGCGAGCCGAAACGTTCGTACAAGGCCGCGGTGAGCACGTGTGCCGGCACCGCTTCGTCGATCGCTGCCTGTACGGTCCAGCGTCCTTCGCCGGAATCGGAGACATGACCGCTGAACTGCTCCAGCGCAGGATCTTTCACCAACGCGGCGGCGGTGAGGTCCAGCAGCCACGACGTTACCACGCTACCGCGTCGCCAGACTTCGGTGATTTCGGGGAGATCGAAGTCGTATTGGTAATACTGCGGATCGCGCAGCGGTGTGGATTCCGCGCTCACTTCATGGTCGCGCTTCCCGATGTTGGCATGCTTGAGCACGTTCAGCCCTTCAGCGAACGCTGCCATCATGCCGTACTCGATACCGTTGTGGACCATCTTCACAAAATGTCCGGCGCCATGCGGACCGCAGTGCAGGTAGCCGCGTGTGCTTGTGCCCTGCGTGGCATCGCGTCCGGGCGTTGCAGTGATGGTGCCCTCGCCGGGGGCGAGCGTGGCAAACAATGGCTCGAGATGCTGCACGGTTTCCGCTTCGCCGCCGATCATGAGGCAGTACCCGCGTTCCAGCCCGAACACGCCGCCGCTGGTGCCGCAGTCCACGTAGTGCAGGCCCTGTGCGGTCAGTGTCGCTGCGCGATCGATGTCGTCGCGGTAATAGCTGTTGCCGCCGTCGATGATGATGTCGCCCTCACTCAAGTGCGGGAGCAGAGCATCGATGGTCGTTTGCACCACCGCCGCCGGCACCATGATCCACACGACACGCGGTGTACTGAGCGCGGCCACGAACGCCTCGGGGGTGAGTGCCGGTGTGGCGCCTTCGGCCGCAATGGCGTGTACGGCCTCGGCCGACACGTCGTACGCCACGCAGGCGTGTCCGCCGCGCAAAAAGCGCCGGACCATATTGGCCCCCATGCGGCCGAGTCCGATCATTCCCACTTGCATCTTCACTGGCGTCTTGACTTGCATCGCTGCTCCAGCCTCGCTGCTCCAGAGTTGGTACCCGTCAACGTCGGTCCCGTGCAAGGTGCGCCCGGGGTGGCCGTGCGGGAAGTCGCCGACCGACTAGCTTCCGGCAGAGAATCCTGATCCATCTACACCAGAGTCCCTACCAGAATCCATGCCGCGAGTCATCGTGATCGGCGCCGGCGCCGCCGGTACCATGGCTGCCATATTTGCTGCGGACGCGGGGGCCGACACGGTGCTCCTCGAGCGCACCCGCGACGGTGGTCGCAAGATCCTGATCAGTGGGGGCGGGCGGTGCAATGTGCTGCCGCTCCAGGTGGACGAATCACGCTTTGTCACGGACTCGTCACCCAACACGCTGCGCAAGATCGTCCGCTCGTGGCCGCTCGCGCAGCAGCGTGCGTTCTTCGAGTACGAACTCGGTATCCCGCTCGCCGAGGAAGTCGAATCGCTGAAGGTGTTCCCGGCCTCGCATCGTGCGCGCGATGTGCGTGACGGGCTGCTCGCGCACGCGCGCGCCAAGGGTGTGCAAATCCGCATGGATACGCATGTCACCGGTTTTCACCAGACGGAGACCGGGTGGTCTGTCGAGCGTGAAGGCGGAACACCGCTCGACTGCGACCGACTGATCATCGCGTCGGGCGGACTCTCGGTGCCCAATACGGGCAGCGATGGCTTCGGTCTGCGCACGTTGCAGGCGATGGGCTACGACATGCACCGCACATACGCCGCCCTCACACCCATCACGGCGCAGGCGTCGCCGTATGCGGCGCTGTCGGGCGTGTCCCTGTCCGTCACGCTGTCCGCCAAATCAGACGATCGTTCGGCCTCGCATACGGGCGGCTTTCTGTTCACACATCAAGGGTACAGTGGGCCGTCGGCGCTCAACGTGTCGCACGTAGTCGTGCGTGCACGTACGGAGCGCACGTCGCCGGCCAAGGTGACGGTCCGATGGACGCCGTGGGGCGACGCCGAGTGGGAGGCGGCGCTCAGGCCGCATGGCGCGCGCACCGTGACAGGGGCGTTGCGCAGTGAACTTCCCGACCGGCTGGCTGCCGTGTTGCTCGAGCAGGCGCAAGTCGAGATCCATCGTCCGCTGTCCGAGCTGCGTCGTGACGAACGACTCCGGCTCATTGACACGCTGGTTCGTGGAGAGCTGCCCTGGAACGGCGACGAGGGCTACAAGAAAGCCGAGGTCACCGGAGGGGGCGTGGCGTTGTCCGAGGTGGATCCGCGCACGATGGAAAGTCGCCGGCACAAAGGACTGTTTCTCTGCGGCGAAGTGCTCGATGCGTTCGGTCCGATCGGCGGCTACAACTTTCTGTGGGCCTGGTCCACCGGCCGCGCCGCAGGAATCGGCGCGGCCGGATGACCGTGTGCTGTGTGACCTGCGGCGCTACTTGATCTCGCCAGTGCCGCGGTAGTAGTCGCCAAGCAGGTGTTCGGCGAAATACTCCATGAGCATGCGCTGGTTGTACGCGGCCATGTCGCGATAGCCGTGTGGCTGGCCTGGGTAGACGTAAAAGTCGAAGCGCTTGTTGGCCTTGATCAGCGCGTTCGCGAGGCGGATGGTGCCACCGGGATGCACGTTGTTATCAAGGTCACCCGTGGTGAGCGCGAGGTTGCCCTTCAGGTTCTCCGCCAGTTCGTCGTTGGTGGGGACCTTGATGACGAATCGGATGCTGTCCTGGTTCACGGAATCTTCCACGATTTCGCGCAAGGCACCGGCACCGGTGTACGCCGTCACTGCGGTGCCCAGTGCACCGTCCGGCCCACCGCTACCACGGCGACCCGCGCCGCCCGCCGCGCCACCGGCACGCGTGCGTGACGCCGAATCGTTCTTGGCGACGATGCGCAGACCGTGATTCCACTCCGACCAGTTCTGGTTGTAGATGTTGTTGTCGTGATTGCCCGACTCCGACCAGCCCACTTTGAAGAAGTCGTTGTAGGGCGGCAACATCATCGCGGCGGCTGTGAGGAAACCACCACCGGAATGTCCGTAGATGCCGATGTGGTCCATGTCGATCCAGTTGTAGCGCGCACCCAGTTGCTCAATGCCGGCCTTTTTATCGGCCAGTGCGTAGTCGCGAAGGTTGTAGTAACCGTAGCGATGGTAGGCCAGTGAGCGTTGTGGTGCGCCGCCGCGATGCCCGATCTGAATGACGATGAAGCCGAGCTGCGCGAGCTGCATCTGACCGCCACCGATGCTGAAGCCGGTGGTGACCGCTTCCTGCTGCGGACCCGGATAGACATAGGCAATCAGCGGATACTTCTTGGTTGAGTCGAAGTCGAACGGCTTCCAGATGTTGCCGTACAGCTCGGTCACACCATCCGCCGCTTTCACAGAGAACGGCTGCGCCGGCTTGAAGCCGATCTCGGTGAGCTTGGACAGGTCCATCGCTTCGAGGGTGGCGAGCACGCGCCCCGACGCGCCATCACGCAACACCGACTTGGGCGGCAGGTCCATGCGCGAATAGGTGTCATACACGTAGCGCATCGTCGGCGACACGGTGGAGCTGTGCGTCGCGTCGCCCGGGTCGACGATGGTAAAGCCGGTGCCGTTGCCGTTCACGCGATACATGTGCGACTGGTACAACTGTTCACCCGGCTCACGCCCCTGACCCACGACCCAGACGGTGCCGGTGGTGGAGTCGATCTTGGCGATCGCGTCGGCGTTCCACGCACCCGTCGTGAGCGCCTGCTTGGGCGTGCCGTTGAAGTCGTAGACGTAGAACTGTCCCCAGCCGGTTTTCTGGGACCACCAGAGGAAGTCACCACCCTTCTTGAGGTACTGCACGTTCTTGGGCTCGAGTGCGGCGTACTCGATGCCATCGGCGAGCAGCGTCTTGATCGCGCCGGTGGCCACATCGACTTCGATGAAATCCAGATTGCGTTGTGGACGGTCACGTCGCACCAGGCGCACCTTCTCGCCACTTACCGGCCAATGCACGTCCATCAGACGCTGATCCTTCCACTTGCCCAAGAACAGCTGCTTGGCTGAGGGTGTGCCGCGCGAGTACACCCACAGCTCCTGCTGCGGCACATTTTCTTCGCCGGGCATGGCGTACTTGTACTGGATGAGCACGGGTCGCGGCTGCGCGAGCACGTTCACCAGGTACAGGTCCTTGACCTTGCGCGAATCGCTGCGCGAAATCGAGAACGCCTTCGAGTCGGGCGACCAGATCACGTTCGGGCGCACGCGCATGTCACGGCCCGAGCCGCCGTTTTCATTGTCGGTCTCGGTGCTGTCTCCGCCGCCACCGCCGCCCAAGAGCGTCAGCTGCCGACGGCTCTCGGTCGTGTCGCGAGCGCCAAAGGAATAGTCCAGCGCGCCGGCGGTCGTGATCTTCACGGTGTCGGGCTTGCCGACTTCCACAAAGAACAGGTTATGGTCGCGTGCGAACACGAAGGCCGTGCTGTCTGGCGAGAAGTTGCGCGGGTCGGGCGCGCCTCCGCGACCACCGCCACCACCTCCGCCGCCGCCCCCACCACGACCGCCGCCGATCTCGCGCTCTTCGTCGGCGGGCGGGGTGCGCGGGGCGCGTCCGAGATTCTTGAGCGTCTCGGTCAGCAGACTCCACTCGAAGCGGGTGGAGTCGACCGTAAAGCGGAACGACTTATGGTCCTTGAGGAACGTGACTGTATTGAACGGCAGGTTGGTCGCATCGAACGGCTTCTTGCGCGATTCCGTCAACTGCTGCGCGAGCTTGGCGGCGTCGAAGAGCGGCTTCTTGGTGCCGCCCGACGGCGACGGCACGAACAGGATGAAACGCGAGCCGTCCCGGTCACGCCAGTTGTACCACATCGTGTCCGATTTGCCGAGAAAACGCGGCTGGACGGCCTGTGTGTACGTAATCGAGCGGAGGGCGGCGCTACTGAAGCGATTCGCGAGCGCCCAGTTGCCCTTGTTGGCGCGTCCTTCGTCGGCCTGCGGCGTAGCCTGCGCCCCAAGGGCGGCCACGCTGCCACCCAGCAGCACGGCATGAACGGCGGTTATGGCGCCCAGTCGGCGGAGTGGATTCATCGGACTGCATCCTCCTAACGGTGATGACACCCCGTCAGCCGCATCGGGTGGAGCCGATCCGCGCCCGGGATGCTGGAACATGCCGCGCGTCACAACGCGCGGCGACTGTCAGATGTACTCCCGCGTTGGCACCGACGTTGGAAGTGTCTGCGTCCGACGTCGCCCGGTCCGCGGCGCCTATTCGGTCACGGACGTATCGCCCGTCCTATCCAGACCACCCCATCCGGCGTGTCCCCCGCCGCAATCGCGCCGACGACCCGTCGCGCGGCCACGTCGATCACCGCCACCCGGCCCTGCGTGCTCAACGACAGCAGCGCAAAGCGCCCGCCCAGTGCCCATGTGATCCCTTGGGGGCCGGCACCGCTGAGCGAGAGCCGGGCGAGTTCGGTACGGGTCGCCCGGTCGAGGAATCGCAGCTCTTCGCGACGCAGGTCGGGCATGAGCACGAGTGCGGCGTCGGGCGAAAAGAGTACGCGATAGGGCCAGCCAAATCCCTCCGCGGCCGTCGTCACCGCACCGGTCGCGGTATTGATCACGCTGATCTTGCCCGTGGCATTGCTGCCCACCCAGACCTCACCGCCGTCCGGGGTAACGTTGATGGCCTCGGGAGTGGCGGGTACGTCGATGCTCCGTTTGAACGTGCCCGCCGCGAGATCGAGTTCGGAGACGGTGTGGGTGCGCATGTCGCCGGTCCAGGCGCGTATGCCATCGCCCGCGACCCCGACCATGTGCGACCCGTCGTGCTCGGTCGGAATGGCCTTGGCGATGGCGCCCGTGGCGATACGCACGAGCACCACATGCCGCGACGCCTCGGACGTCACCGCGACCAGCGAATCGCCCGGCAGCACCACCAAACCATGTGGACGACGATAGCTGCCCAGATCAACGGTGCGCACCACTTGCAGTGCGGTGAGGTCAATGATGGTGAGTGTACTCCCCGCGGTCTGCGCCCCGTAATCGGAGACGATCGCCGTCCGTCCGTTACTCGTCACCACAATTTCATGCGGGCCGGCGCCGGTCGGGAGCGTTTTGATGATGCGTCCGCTCGCCGCGTCGATGATGGTGGCGGTGGCCGGCGTCTTGTTGGTGACGATGAGGGTGCCCGTAAGTCCCGGCACCTTGGCGAGGTCGGGAACTTGCGCGACGAGCGCCGACGGCGTGACCACGAGCAGGAGCTGGACGAGCGTCCGTCGCGCTGCGCCTGATGCGTAGCCCCGGGACGCCGAACCGCGGTGGATGTGCGACGGCACGGGACTCACTCCTGCACGCGATAGCGCGTGGTGAAAATGGGTTGTACCCACGCCACGGCACCCATCGATTCGATGACTTTGGCGCGGACGTACGTTTCACTTCCGCGCAGCCGATAGGTCGGAGTGAGCGATCGGTCGGTGGCGAGGATTTCGCCGTGCGCACCGATGAACTGCGTGGTGTACTTGAAGTTGCTGCGCGGTGCGATACGCACCTGCACCGTACTGTCGGAGACGATCACGTCGTCGAGAATCACGCCGGTGCTGCCGTAGAAGTGACCGGCCTCCAGCGCGTCGACCAGCTGGCGCGTGTCCAGCGACGGTGCCTTCACCACCACCCACCCACGGCCGGGATTGGAACGCTCGGCGGCGAACTCGCCCTGAAAGTGATGGGCGTCGTCGACTGCAATGCCGAGGAGCGGCCGCCCGCGCGTGAGCAGCGCATCCCACGCTTCCTCCATGCCGGGCCAGTCACCGCCGCCCAGATTGTGTACCAGCGGGTGCCCGTTGAAGATCTCGAGCAGCTTGTCGTTGCGCACGCGAAAGAGCGTGGCGGTGTCCACGCTCCACACGAAGTTCGGATGATTGATGTGCGGGATGGCGCCTTCGGTGCGAATGGCATCGATCGTTTTCTGCACCGTGCCCAGCAACGTGCTGTCCTTGGGCGGGGCAATCAGGCGGGTGACCGCGAGTGCGTTCACATGCACCGCCGCCTTCTGAAAGCTGGTGGTCACCTCTTCGCCGGGAAGCAGGAGAAAGCTGCTGTCCATCAGCGACGCGAGCGTGGCCGGATCGGTGAAGACGTTGTGGTCGGAGAGGACGAGAAACGCGTAGCCATGCGATTTATACCAGCGCGCCACATCGGCCGGTGGCGTGTCGCCGTCGCTGTTGGTCGTGTGCGAATGCGTGTTCCCCTTGAACCAGCGGGCGCCGTTGGGCACCGCAGGCACGAGAAAGCGCGTGTCGGTACGCGCTGGCGTAGCACGCGATTGTGTAGCAGGTACCTGCGCCGTGAGCGGTGCCGAGGGGGCCGCGAGGAGCGCGAGCGCGGTGAGGAGCAGCAGGAGAGGCATTGGTCGCGATCTGTCTGGCAGTGGCGCGGACATGGTTCCGCGAAGGCCAACCTCCGTGCAAGATAGTGCGCGTGATGACGGGCGCCATTCGTCGCCGCAACGTCTCGCACGATCCCACCACGAACGTCCGCCGGAGTGCGCACATGTCCAGTTACAACTCGTCAACCGTTGCGCGTGCGCATCGTCA
>JBBQSM010000028.1:0-34984 GCA_038234895.1 Gemmatimonadales bacterium | reverse complement strand
TTGTTCGGCCGTGGGCTTCCTGTTGGCCAGCGGACGGAGACCTCAATCAATGGGATACGCACGTAGACGCTGAAGTAGATCTAGTCTCGGACAGGGGTTCGATTCCCCTCACCTCCACTATCTCTACACGAACGCCCCGCCGGGTCACCGGCGGGGCGTTCGCGTTGGTCGTCGCTCTGGTGCTACGCGTCTGCGAGCGCCGCCTGCGCTGCAGCCAACCGCGCGACCGGCACGCGGTACGGCGAACAGGAGACGTAATCCAATCCGGCGGCATGACAGAACGCGACCGACTTGGGTTCGCCGCCGTGCTCACCGCAAATACCGACTTTGAGTCCCGGACGCGTCTCTCGGCCGTCGCGCACCGCCCACTTGATCAGTTTGCCAACGCCTTTCGCGTCGAGCACCTGGAACGGATCCTCCGCGAGAATGCCCCGCTCGAGATACTGCGGCAGAAATCGTCCGGCATCGTCGCGACTCAACCCGAATGTTGTCTGCGTGAGATCGTTCGTGCCGAAGGAGAAGAAATCCGCCTCCTTCGCGATCTCGTCGGCGGTGAGTGCGGCGCGTGGCAGTTCGATCATGGTTCCGATCAAATACGGCACGTGCTCACCCATCGCGCCCATCACTTGGTCGGCCGCGCGCTCAATCACGGCGCGTTGATGCCGTAGCTCAGCCACGTCTGACACAAGTGGCACCATGATCTCCGGATGCACTTCAATGCCGCGACGCGTGGCCTTCACGGCCGCTTCGAAGATCGCGCGGGCCTGCATCTCCGTGATCTCCGGAAATACAATCCCGAGTCGGCAGCCGCGATGCCCGAGCATGGGATTCGTCTCGCGCAGGGTCTCGACGATGCGACCGAGCTCAGTACGCGACATGCCAAGCGTCTTGGCCAACATGCTCGACTCTTCGCCACCATGCGGAAGGAATTCATGCAGCGGCGGATCGAGCAGACGAATTGTCACCGGCAGTCCGTCCATCGCCTCAAAAATCCCCTCAAAGTCGGTGCGTTGCATCGGCAGTAACTTTTCGAGTGCGCGTTTCCGTCCGTGCAGGTCACGCGCCACGATCATTTCGCGCATCGCGAGAATGCGTTCGCCTTCAAAGAACATGTGCTCGGTGCGACAGAGCCCGATGCCTTCCGCGCCGAAATTGCGCGCGACACGTGCATCGCGCGGCGTGTCGGCGTTGGCGCGCACCTTGAGACGACGGTACTGGTCGGACCATCCCATCAGTCGCGAGAACGCCTGATAGGTGGGGGCGTCCTTCTCGTGCAGCTGTCCCGAGTTCACACGCATCACTTCGCTCGGCACCATCGGCAACTCACCGAGGAAAACGCGGCCGGTGGATCCGTCGAGGGTGATCCAGTCACCTTCGTTCACCACGACGGTACCCACGGTCATGCGACGGGTCTGATGGGAAATCTCCGCCTCCGTGCATCCCACCACCGCACACTTTCCCATACCGCGCGCCACGACTGCCGCGTGGCTGGTCATGCCACCGCGCGCAGTCAGAATGGCTCGCGCGGCCACCATGCCGTGAAAATCTTCCGGTGTGGTCTCGTCACGCACGAGGATGACCAGGTCGCCTTTCGCCGCACGCTGCTCCGCCGCATCCGGATCGAAGACCGCAATGCCACTCGCCGCTCCGGGGCTGGCCGGTAGCCCGGTCGCGATCGGTTCTGCGCGCACGGTCGGACTGATCACACGATGCAACAGCTGATCGAGCTGCGACGGCTGCAGGCGGCGCACTGCGTCGCGCTCGTCGATCAACCCTTCCTGCACCATGTCGGTCGCAATGCGCAACGCGGCCGCCGTCGTGCGTTTGCCGGTGCGAGTCTGCAGCAGGTAGAGGGCGCCGCGCTCCACGGTAAACTCGATGTCCTGCATGTCGCGGAAATGCCGCTCGAGTCGATCTTGCGTCTCCATCAACTGCGCGTATGCAGCTGGGAGATACTGCGCCATCTGGTCGATGTGCAGCGGCGTACGAATACCGGCCACGACATCCTCGCCTTGCGCGTTGACCAGGAACTCGCCGTAGAAACGACGCTCGCCGGTGGACGGATCGCGCGTGAACGCAACGCCGGTACCGGAGTCGTCGCCCATGTTACCGAACACCATCGACACGATGTTGACGGCGGTGCCGAGATCATGCGGAATCGCATTCACCTTGCGATAGTCCACCGCCTTCTTAAGCGTCCACGATCGCCAGACGGCTTCGATAGCGCCCCACAACTGTTCGCGCGGATCCATCGGAAAGTCTTTCCCGGTGGAATGACGAATCAGCTGCTGATACTCGGACACCAGCGCTCGCAGCGCGTCGGCAGGCAGTTCGGCATCGGTGCTCACGCCGTTGGTCAACCGCTTCGCGCCGAGCAACTGCTCGAACGAGTGCATCGGCACTTCGAGTACCACGTCCGCATACATCTGCAGGAAGCGCCGATACGAATCGTAGGCGAAGCGTGGGCTGCCGCTTGCAGCCGCCAGACCTTCGACGGTGTCGTCGTTCAAACCGAGGTTGAGGATCGTCTCCATCATGCCCGGCATGGAGACAGCGGCACCGGAACGCACGGACACCAGCAGCGGATTCGCCGCGTCGCCGAACTGCTTCCCGCTGGACGATTCAAGCGCGACGAGCGCCTCGTCCACTTCGGTGCGCACGTGGTCGGGCACGCCGGCATTCGCGAGGTATTCGACACACACCGACGTCGTGATGGTGAAGCCTGGCGGCACGGGAACGCCGAGATTCGTCATCTCGGCGAGATTGGCTCCCTTGCCACCCAACAGCTGCTTCATTTCTCGCGTACCGTCGGCCCTACCGTTACCGAAAAAGTAGACGGAGCGCGTCACGAACTTTCTCCTTGACTCAAGCGATACCAACGTGAAGGCCCGCTTCACTGCCGGCACGCAGCAGTTCGGGCTGAGCGGGGATGGCGGTTGGATAACGCCCCGAGAAGCAGGCATGACAATAGCCACCCGGTCCTTCCGGCATGGCAGAGAGCATGCCGTCCAGCGACAGATAACCCAGGGAATCGACACCGAGATGACGCACGATCTCGTCATGCGTCATCGTCGCAGCAATCAGTTCTTCACGGCGCGGCGTATCGATGCCGTAGTAGCACGGGCTGATAATGGGGGCACTGCTCACGCGCATGTGCACTTCACGCGCACCCGCGGCGCGGACGAGACTGACCAGACCGCGCGTGGTCGTGCCGCGCACAATGGAATCGTCCACCATGACCACGCTCTTTCCCTCGAGCAGCTCGCGGACGGGGTTGTACTTCACCTTCACCTTCGCATCACGGCCGGCCTGCGTGGGCTGGATGAACGTGCGGCCGATGTAGTGATTGCGGATGAGCGCCAGTTCGTATGGTATGCCTGACTGCTCAGAGTAACCGAGCGCTGCGGAGTTGGACGAGTCGGGCACCGCGAAAACAATCTCCGCGCCGGGCGCAGGACACTCGATGGCGAGCCGACGGCCGAGCGCGCGCCGCGACTGGTCGACGGAGCCACCGAAGACTTTGCTGTCCGGCCGGGCAAAATACACGTGCTCGAATACGCAGCGATGAATCGGCTTTGAGGCAAAGCCTTGCACCGAACGCATACCGTGCGCATCGACGGCGATGATCTCGCCTGGCGCGACCTCGCGCTCAATGGTGGCGCCCACGATGTCCAGCGCGCAGGTCTCGGAGGCGAACACCCACGCGTTGCCAAGGCGGCCGAGCACCAACGGTCGCCAGCCATGCGGATCGCGCGCGACGATGACCGTGTTATCGATCACGATTAGGAGGCAGTAGGCGCCTTCGACGCCGTGCAGCGCCTCCGCAACGCGCAGCTCCGGCGTGGCCGCCTGTGCGCGGGCGATGCGATGCACGATGACTTCGGAATCCATGGTGGAGGCGAAGATCGAGCCTTCATCTTCCAGCTCGCGGCGAAGCTCGACGGCGTTGGTCAGGTTGCCGTTGTGTGCGAGTGCAATATGGCCGCGCCGCACGCGCGCGAGAATCGGTTGCGCATTCTCGACCGCCGAGCCGCCCGCAGTGCTGTACCGCGTGTGTCCGACCCCGATGGAACCGCGCAACTCATCCATGTCCGCCTCAGCAAACCCCTCGGAGACGAGTCCCATCGCGCGGCTGATGCGTGCCCGCCCGCCGTCGTCCACCGCGACGATACCTGCCGACTCTTGGCCACGATGCTGCAGGGAGTACAAGCCCAGCTGCGTCAGTGCCGCCGCGTCCTTGTGTCCGTAGATGCCGAATATGCCACACATGGGGCGCCCCAGGTCAGTCGTTAGATGGTACGTGTGCTGCAACTACGGCATGCTCTGCCGGCGTCTCACCGTCCATCGCAATGCCGATGGCCTCGTGAAATGCCTTGGACAACCATTCGATGGGCGCGGCGAATGCGTCATCTGATATCGCGAAGCGCACACCCTCTCCGGGCTCCGTGACCGTGCCGATGACACGTGCGGGGACACCGTGCTTTGTCGCGATAGCGAGCACGTCGTCCGGACGCGCGCTGGAGAGCACCACGCGCCCGTGCGCCTCGCCAAACAGCAGCGCCCGATGCGGCAACGATGCCCACGGCGACAGGTCGACGGAGAAACCGAACGTGGCATCGCGCTCGACGATTGCCGCTTCGGCGAGTGCAACCGCCAACCCGCCGTCGCTGCAGTCGTGCGCCGAACGAACGGCACCCGCGCGAATCGACTCAAGCACCGCATCGATAAGGCGGCGTTCGGCGGCCGGGTCGCATAGTGGCGGCGCGCCGATGGTGAGTCCGTGGATGGTGAGCAGATATTCGCTCGCGCCCAATTCGTCGGTGGGCTCGCCAAGCAACACGATGGTATCGCCGACCTGCTGGAAAGCCGAGGGGGTCACATGCGACATGGACTCAATCAGTCCGACCATGCCGATCGTCGGCGTGGGATGGATCGCACCCTGCGGATTCTCGTTGTAGAGCGACACGTTGCCACCCGTGACGGGAGTCTCCAGCACGCGACATGCCTCGCCCATACCGGCGATCGCCTCGCTCAGCTGGAAGTACACCTCGGGCTTCTTGGGATTGCCAAAATTCAGATTGTTCGTGATAGCCATCGGACGCGCACCGCTGCACGCGACGTTGCGCGCGGCTTCGCACACCGCCGCGCGCCCGCCGTTGCGCGGCGAGAGCGCCACGTGCCGACCGTTGCCGTCGATGCACAATGCGATCGCCTTGTCGGTACCACGCAGCCGCACCACGGCCGCGTCGCTGCCGGGCCCGCGCACCGTGCTCGTGCGCACCGTCGAATCGTATTGACGCCACACCCACGCCTTGCTGGCAATGGTTGGCGAGGAGAGCAACCGTTCGAGCGTCCACGCATGATCACGTTCTTCGTCGAGCGGTTCTACATCGAGCGCGTTCTTGGCACGGGCCGCCGCCAGTGCAGCGCTCTCTTTGCCGTCGATGGTGTACTGCGGGCATTCCGTCACGAGTCGCGATCCGGGGAACTCCGCCACGATCGTGTCGCCTTCGGTCACGCGATACACCGGCTCGGCGATCACCTCGCCGATCACCGCGGCTTCGAGATCCCACTTGGCCAGAATCGCGCGCACCGCGTCTTCTTGCCCCTGCTTCGCAACAACCAACATGCGTTCCTGCGACTCGGACAGCAGGATCTCATACGGCGTCATCCCGGTTTCCCGAACCGGCACTTTGGTCACGTCGATCGTCACGCCGACATCACCGCGTTCCGCCATCTCGGCAGACGACGACGTGAGCCCGGCCGCGCCCATGTCCTGGATCGCGACGATATGGCCACTGCGAATGAGTTCGAGTGACGCTTCGAGCAGCAGCTTCTCGGTGAACGGATCGCCGACCTGCACCATCGGGCGCTTGGCTTCACTTTCCGCCGACAGATCTTCGCTGGCGAACGACGCGCCGTGAATACCATCGCGCCCCGTGCGCGCGCCCACCGCCATGATCGGATTGCCGACACCGGAGGCGACCGCGCGAATGAGTTCGTCTTCGCGCATGAGGCCGACGCACATGGCGTTGACCAGCGGGTTCCCCTCGTACGACGGGTCAAACACGACTTCGCCGCCGACCGTCGGCACGCCGATGCAGTTCCCGTAGTCACCGATACCGCGCACGACACCCGCGAACAACCAGCGCACACGATTGCTGCTGAGCGGCCCAAAGCGCAGTGAGTTCAGGAGGGCGATCGGGCGCGCGCCCATGGTGAACACGTCGCGCAGAATTCCCCCTACACCCGTCGCCGCGCCTTGATACGGTTCCACCGCCGACGGGTGGTTATGCGACTCGATCTTGAAGGCCACCGCGAGGCCATCGCCAACGGATATGACGCCGGCGTTCTCACCGGGGCCCTGCAACACCCACGGGGCGGTGGTCGGCAGCGTCTTGAGCAACGGACGGGAATGCTTGTACGAGCAATGTTCGCTCCACAACGCACTCACCACGCCCAGCTCGGTGAAGGTTGGCGTGCGTCCCAGCATGTTCACGAGGCGCCCGTACTCCACCTCGGTGATCCCATGCTCGGCCACCAATGCCGGAGTGATCTCGGGATCACCGGCGCGCGGCAGGACGGTGCTCATGCCGAAGCCCTCGACATGACCGCGTCCAACAGCGACTCGAACAGCGCGACGCCGCCCGTGGAACCGAGTATCGGCTCCATGGCGCGTTCCGGATGCGGCATCATACCAAGCACGTTCCCACCTGGGTTGATGATGCCCGCGATGTTGCGCAGCGACCCGTTCGGATTGGACGACAGCGCAGCCTCGCCCGCGGCGTTCACGTACCGGAACACGACCTGACCCTCGCCCTCGATGCGCGCGAGCACATCGGGATCGGCGGTGAACCGACCATCGCCGTGTGCGATGGGCACCGTGATGACTTCACCGATGTGATAGCGTGACGTGAACGGCGTGGCGATGCTCTCTACGCGCAGATGCACCGGGGCGCTGATGAAACGCAGCCCCGCGTTGCGCAGGAGTGCGCCCGGAAGCAGCCCCGCCTCGCAGGCGATCTGGAACCCATTGCAGATCGCCAGCACCGGACCGCCGCGTTTGGCGAAGGCCACCACTTCCTGCATGATTGGACTGAACCGTGCGATGGCGCCGGGCCGCAAATAATCACCGTAGCTGAAGCCGCCCGGGAGAATGACGACATCGGCACCCTGCAAATCGTGGTCTTTGTGCCAACAGTACACCGCATCCTGACCTAGAATCTCTGCGACGGCGTTGAACGCATCCTCGTCGCAGTTCGAGCCGGGAAAGCGAACGATGCCCGCCTTCACGCCTGCTCCACCGCAGCGATCTCGAAATCTTCGGTCACGGGATTGGCGAGCAGCTTTTCGCACATGACCCGTGCTGCAGCGCGCGCGGCCTCCGCGCTTTCGGCTTCGGTGTCGAGCACCAGATACCGACCAACGCGCACATCACCAACATGCGAGAATCCGAGCGAGTGCAAGGCATCCGAAACGGCCTTGCCCTGCGGATCGAGAATACCGCGGCGCGGCACGATGTGTACGGAAAGGCGGAAACGCGTCATGCCGAAGGATCCTCGCGGCCGGGCGAGCGGCCAGGATTGTTGCGTGATTGACGACGGCGACGGCGCCGCTGTCGTTGGGATTCAGCCTCGTCTTCACTGGACAGCGCAGCCGATTCCCCGCTCGCCGACAGAAGCTCCTCCCGCGGCACGGGCAAACGGACAAGCAGTCCGTTGAAGACGGTGCGACCGATGCCGTACAGCACGTACGCCATTCCGGCCGGAAAGAAGAATTGCTTGGGAAGAAAGATGATGCCGACAAACGTGCCCAGCACGAGCAACAGGCCAAGCACTTCCCGCAGTGAGCGGAACCCAACGGTCGGCACTTTGGCGTACTGCACATTGGAGATCATGAGCATGCCAAGTCCGAGCATCAGCCAACGGAGCATTTGATGCCACGGGAGGTCGCCAATGATCGTGTCGTTGTACAGCGACGTCTGACTGAACCAGAAATACGTGGCGAGCGTGCCGCCCGCCGCGGGACTGGGCAGACCGGTGAAGTGCGTCACGCTGCGGCCGGCCTGCTCCACATTGAATCGCGCAAGCCGCATCACCGCGCACGCCGTGAAGAAGAAACAGAAGATCCAGTCCCAGCCGGTTTTGTTGAGCACCACGAAGTACATGATCAACGCCGGCGCGGTCCCGAACGAGATGGCATCCACGAGCGAATCGAGCTCGGAGCCGAACTTGCTGCCGGAATTGGTCGCGCGCGCAATGCGCCCGTCGAGCGTATCGGCGATCGCACCAAATACGATGTAACGTGCCGCGGCATCGAATTCGCCCCGCGACGCCGCCACAATGGCAAAGATGCCGAAGAACAGGTTCGCGAGCGTGAAGCCGTTGGGCAGGGCGATCGCGGCGCGCGGGCGGAGTCGCCGCGGGCGCTCCGGCGGGAGCGTCGTCACGCGGTGGGGAGCTCGCGGAACGTCCACGATACGCACAGCGACAGGATGGTCAGCGCGAACGCGGCCAGCCACAGCGGCCATGATCGAAAGCGCAGCGCCGCCACGAACACCGCCGCGGCCACCAGTGCCGACCCGAGCATGAACGGAATCCCCTCACGGACAAACATCAATCGCGCTCCTCGGGCAGGCCGAGCCGTGCCAGGTCGAGTGGTGCGCCGGTAACACGCAGGAAGGCATCCCGATAGCGCAAACTTGTCGCCCGGATCACCTCCGGGGGAAGCGTGGGAGGCGGGGCGTCCCCGTTCCAGCGTCCGGCATGCCGCTCGACGTCCAGCCAGTCACGCAGTGGCTGCTTGTCGAAGCTCGGCTGTCCCCGCCCAGGCGTATAGCTGTCGGCCGGCCAGAAGCGCGAGCTGTCCGGCGTCAACACTTCATCGATGAGTAGGAGCCGGCCGTCGCGCCACCCGAATTCAAATTTGGTGTCGGCCACGATAATCCCGCGAGGAGCCGCGGCGGCGCGTCCGAACTCGTAAATGCTGCGCGCCATGCGCTCCAGCGCCGACGCAGTGTCCGGCCCGAGCGACGCGATGACACTCGCTACAGTGATGTTCTCATCGTGCCCGGTTTCAGCCTTGGTGGCCGGACTGAACAGGGGGGGGTCGAGCCGGTCGCTTTCCCGCAATCCTGCCGGCAGCGTCTCCCCCGCCAACGTCCCCGACGCCGCGTACTCCTTCCACGCGGATCCAGTGATATAACCGCGAATGACACACTCGACGGGCACCACGTCGGCACGAACGCACAGCATCGCGCGGCCCGCCAACGCACTACGATACGGCGCCAACACCGGCACCTCGGCAATGATCTCGTCGGTGTCTGCCGAGAGCAGGTGATGTTCGATCTGACCGGCCAACTGGCCAAGCCACCAGGCGGTGAGCTGCGTGAGCACGGCCCCCTTGTACGGAATCGGCTCGTGCATCACCACGTCGAACGCACTGATCCGGTCCGTCGTCACCAGCAGCAGCCGTTCGTCGTCAACGACGTATACATCGCGCACCTTGCCACGGCGCAGGAGCGCTAGTGGCAGCGCGGTTTCAGATACCGCACCGTTAACCGTCGCACCGACCGGCGTGCTCATACGCGGACTTCTTCCACGTCTGCACGCGTGCGATCACGCGCCAGCCACGGGGCCACCACCTCGTCGAGAAACTCTTCCACCTGCTGCGGCGCACGTCCGACGAAGCGCGACGGATCGGCCACTGCATGCAGATCTTCGAGCGGCATGCCGAACGACTCGTCTGCAGCCAACCGCTCGAGCATGTCGTTGCGCGGAGCTCCGTCTTTCACGGCACGCGAGGCGTCAATGCTGTGCCCGCGAATCAGCTCGTGCGCCTCCTGCCGGTCGCCGCCCGCCCGCACGAAGCGCACGATCAACTCTTCGGTCGCCATGAACGGCAGCTCATCGTCGACCCGACGACGGATGCGCGCTGGATGCACTTCCAGCCCGCGCACGACGTTCTGCACCAACACCAAAATGGCATCGGTCGCCAGGAACGACTCGGGAATAGCGAGACGCCGGTTGGCCGAGTCGTCGAGGGTACGCTCGAAGTACTGCACGGCATGCGTTTGGTTCGCGTTCGGCTCCAGCGACAAGACGAATCGAGCGAGTGACGCGATGCGCTCGGAGCGCATGGGATTGCGCTTGTATGCCATGGCCGATGAACCGATCTGGTGCTTTTCGAACGGCTCCTCGATCTCACCGAAGGCCTGCAGCATCCGGATGTCGCCGGAGAATTTGGACGCGGTGGCGGCGACACCCGCCACGACGCCTAGCACCTGCGCATCGATTTTGCGCGAGTACGTTTGCCCGCTCACCGGAATCGACGCCGTGAATCCCATGCGTTGTGTGACCATGCGGTCGAGTTCACGCACCTTGGCATGATCGCCGTCGAACAGCGTGAGGAAGCTGGCCTGCGTGCCGGTGGTGCCCTTGACCCCGCGAAACGGCATCTGCGCAATGCGGAAGTCGAGGTCTTCCAGATCGAGCACGATGTCCTGCATCCACAGCGTGGCCCGCTTACCTACCGTGGTGAGCTGCGCCGGCTGCAAATGCGTGTAGCCCAGCGTGGGAACATCCTTCCACTCACGAGCGAATGTGGACAGGGCCGCAAGCGCATCCAGCAGCTTGTCACGCAGAATCCCAAGGCCGCGGCGCATGAGCACCAACTCGGCGTTGTCCGTCACGTAGCAGCTGGTCGCACCAAGATGAATAAACGCACGCGCCGCGGGCGCCACGTCGCCGAATGCGTGCACATGCGCCATCACGTCGTGCCGGAACTTCTTTTCGTAGTCCGCAACGGCAGCGAAATCGATGTCTGCCTGATGCGCACGCATCGCCGCGATGGCGTCGTCGGGAATGGCGACGCCCAGCGCTCGCTGCGACTCGGCCAGCGCAAGCCACAATTCACGCCAAAGTCCGTAGCGCGCCTGACCGCCCCAAAGGGAAAGCATGGCGCGCGACGCGTAGCGTTCGGCGAGCGGCGACGAGTACGTCGAGAAGTCGGAAACGGTCACGTTGATCGGTAAAGAGTTCGGAATAGTCAGCGCAAATAGAACGAGGTCTGCAGCAGCTGGCGCCCCCGCTCGAAAACGAGGTAGATCGGGCCGCGCGCGCCGTATTGGTCGATCGCGCGCGACGCTTCTTCAGCGCTGGCGACGCGGCTGCGGCCGACCTGCACGATCACGTCACCCGCCTGCAGACCGATCTCGTCGGTGATGCGATCGGAGGTCTTATAGACGAGCGCTCCACTGCGCGCGTCGATGCCGCGCTCCTGACGAATGGCGTCGGTGAGCGAAATGAGCTGCAACTCGCGCAAGACCGTCACCTTGGGCGCGCTCACTTCCGGCGCGTCGGCCACCGCCAGCGCGATCGGCACATCGCGGCCGCCGCGACGCACCACAATCGGTAACCGCTCGCCGACCCGCAGATCGAGCAAACGCGCTTCCCAGTCGAACGGATTGCGTACCGCGCGTGTCCCGGCGCGCACGATCTGGTCCCCAACCCGAACACCGGCGCGCGCGGCGGGCGAATCGGGAACCACACGCGCGACGATCGCGCCGGATGCCGCGGCATCACGCACGCTCTGTCCTTGTGGCGTCTCGAGGCGCAATCCGACCCACGGTTGCCGAACCGCCCCATGCTCCAGCAAGTCCTCGGCAATACGCTTGGTGCGATCGATCGGAATAGCGAACCCCAGTCCGATGGAGCCGCCACTTGGCGAATAGATCGAGCTGTTCACCCCGATGACTTCGCCCATGGCATTGATCAACGGACCGCCGGAGTTGCCGGGATTGATCGCGGCGTCGGTTTGGATCATGTCTACATACACCCCACCGCCGTCGCCGCGCCCCGCGAGATTCCGTCCCACGGCACTCACCACGCCCACTGATACGCTCGGCTCGCTGTTGCCGAGTACGAATCCGAACGGATTGCCGATCGCAATCGTCCACTCGCCCACCAACAGATCGGAAGACACTCCGAGCGGCGCGACCGGTAACTTCTTGATATCGATCTTCACCACGGCCAAGTCGTTCGTCTCATCGATGCCGACCACCGTGGCGCTGTAGGTCGTACCATCACGCATGGCGACGGACACCTTCGTCGCGCCGGCAATCACATGCGCGTTCGTGACAATGACGCCGTCTTCGCGGATGATGAACCCCGAGCCGATGCCGGCGTTACGACGTTCGCCGGAACGGCCGCCATTGAAGTATTCGAAGAAGTCGACCGGGACGCGCTGCACCGTTTCGGTCTGCACCGTGACCACAGACGGCGCGACACGCTCGACCGCAGTGGTGATCGCGGTGCGGCGCGACGCGGCGATGGACTGCGCTGGAAGGGGGCCTGCAGTTGCCACCGGCGGGGCAGGGAGCGTGCGCGACTGTGCTCCCGATGGCGCCGGGTTGGCCCCCTCGCAGCCGGCCACCAAGACGGCCACCGTCAGCACGAGCGACGAGCGGGTGCGCAGCGGTCGGAGCGTCATCGAGCGGAGTGTCATCGGTCGGCGTGACCGCATCGGACTGACCTCATCGGATTGGCATCAGTGCGGAGTAATCGGCAGAGCTCACGTGGGTGAGACCCGCAGCCGTTCACCCTGCACAGGTCGACGCGCCGGGTCCAGCAACGATTGGTCCGTAAACGGATACGCAACCATGGCCCGCAGCGCCGCCGCGCCAATCACTGCCGCATCGGCGCCGGCCAAGGCGCAGTTCACCAGTGCGGCACCGGGCGCCGGAAAGACGGCCACCAGATCGCATTCGTTGCTCGCGCTATCCAGCAGGGCGCGTGCCTGCCGTAACACTGCGGCGCTATCCCCGCCGCCGGCATCGATCCGGTCCACGTCAACACAGAGGAAAGCGACGCCGGTGCGCGCGGCGAGCAACACCTGCGCTGCCGACCCAAGGAATGTCGCGGCCACTTTCACGCCCGACGAAACCAGACGCTGCATGAGCGGGATATACGGCTCGGCAAACGGGAGTTGAATCACGACGTGATCGGCGGCTCGTCCGAACTGTTCGGCTTCGACGGCCGCGTCATCGGCCGTTGCCGCATCCAGCGACACAAACACCGGCATCGCCGCCACGCGCGAAAAATCCGTCAGCCAGGCCAACGAGGCCTCGGTGCTCGACGCGCCGCGCAGCGCAGAATCAGGGAGCACGACTCCGTCGATCAGGCACCGGTCGTGGGCCCAGCGCACGTCGTCGAGTGCGTCCGTCGCCAGGAAGAGCTTCACGGTTCCGCCGTGTAAAGGTCGGTCGGATACGTGACCTCGTGCAGTGACAAGCCCTGCGCAGGGGCCGGAGCCGACGTGTCGGTGTTGTCAGGCGCGGCCAGCAGACGCGCGATCGTGCCCGACGCACGCCGTCCTTGCGCTATCTCGACCATCGTGCCTACCAAGAATCGAACCATGTGATGGAGAAATCGGTTTGCCGTAACTTCGAAGACCCAGCCGCCCTCGCGCTCCGTCCACGCGGCGTGATGAATCACGCAACGGTGATGGTCGTCGATCGGCGCCGTATGTGCGACGGCAAATGCCCGAAAGGTATGCTCTCCCAACAGCGACGCTGCCTCGTGGTGCAGCAACTCCGCTTCGAGGGGTCGCCCCAGCGCCCACTCGAACCGTCGCCGAAAGGGTGAGCGCGCACTCTCGTCGGTCCCAACAAGATAACGGTAGCGACGCCGTGTTGCGCTGCGTCGGGGGTGGAACTCCTCCACCATGCGATGCGACGCCGCCACCCAGATATCGTCCGGCAGCAGCGCATTCATGGCTCGGCGCAGCGACATTGCTGTCCAGCGGTCGCCGAGACGCACCCCGACGCCCTGTCCGTGCGCGTGCACACCGGCATCGGTTCGGCCCGCGCCGACCGCCGGGCAAGGGCCCGCGCACAGCCGCGCCAACGCCGACTCCATGTCGCCCTGCACGGTGCGAACGGCCGGCTGGCGCTGCCAACCTGAGAATCGTCCTCCGTCATACTGCGTTACGAGGAGGATGGGGCGAGGGTCCATGGCGTGGAGGAAACTATGCCTGCGATAGCGGACCTTCAACCGACCCCACGGCATCAATTCGGCGCAAATTTCTCCCCCGTCGCATTGCGCCGACCTCTCCGGTAGTATTTCCTCCTCTCCGCCATGCCGCCGCGCTCACTCGCCTCGCTCGCCCACGCCCTCGGGGCCGTTTCGGACCTCGATGGGGCGCTGATTGCCCTCGGGGAGTGCCTCGCCGAGCTGGATCGCGGCGCGACGGTGGCATTCGTGCACTACGATGCGCGGCGCGACATGCTGCGCGAGCGGCTCGCGCCGACCGGCGCCCAAGTCGTGCGCACGTCCATCGAAACGACGTTCGACCATCTGCCCGAACCGCTCCGCTCCAAAGTCAGCGCCGGCGGCCAGTTCATCGATGTGACGGATAAATCCGCCGACTATTCCCGACTCTTCGGGTTCGGTTCGTCGATCGACGGCGGCATGCTCTCGCTGCGCGGGCTGCGCGTCGAGGGGGCGCTGTGCGGGGTGCTCGCGCTCTTCGAGCCACGCAAGATCTTCGGGACACGGACCACGGAACGACTCGCCCCGGCGTTGTCGCTGTTCGATCTGGCCTTTGGTCGCCTGTCCGAGCGCGAGGCCCGTCAGGAAGCCGTACGCACGCTCGAAGACGTGACGCAGCGGGTGCACGGGGAATACGTGCGCAAGCTGGGGGTTATGGAGGCGGAACTTCGTGAGGCCCGCAGCACGCCGCGCGACACGGCCACGCTGGGCGCGGTCGAAGCGGTGGCCTTGCAAGCGGACGCGGCGCGCGCCGCCGAGGAAGCGCGACGGGCGATACGGCGGGCCGAACTCACCGATCAGCAGTTGCAGGCGGCCGTGGGCCAGCTCGAGCAGGCCCACGTCGAACTCCACCGTCGAAGCGAGGCTCTCCGCCAACGCACCCGGACGCTGTACCTGGTCGATCGCGTGTTGACGCTCGATGCCGGCACGCGTGATGCGCGGGTGCTGGTCGATGGGCTCCTCGCCTTGGTCGGCGACGATATGCAGGCGCAACGCTGTTCCCTCATGCTGCGCGCGCCCGAACCGGACCACCTGTTTCTGGCCGCCGCACGCGGCATTGCACCCAACATCACCGAAGGGATGCGCATCCGGATTGGCGAGGGCGTCGCCGGGCGTGTGGCCGCCGCGCGGGAGCCGTTGCTCGTGCAGGATGTACGGGAGGCCGGACAACATCCGCTGTTGCGCGATCAGTACTTCACGACCGGGAGTTTCATCAGCTTTCCGCTCGTCTACCACGGAGAGCTCGTCGGCGTGTTGAATCTGACCAATCGCGCCCAGCGCGGCGTGTACGGGGACGAGGACGTGGAGCGGGTGCGATTGCTCGGACTCGTCATTTCCCTGATCGCCTCGCGAAACGATTTCACCGCGCGACTCTTGGAGACGCTGCGTGTCGACTGATCCGTCGGCTGATGCATTGGCCAGTGCGATCCGTCGGCTCGCGGCACACGAATCGCTCGACTCGGCGGACATCACGCGCGCGTTCGGTGTGATCATGCGCGGCGAGGGCACGCCGGCGCAGGTGGCGGCCATACTGATGGCACTCCGCGTAAAGGGCGAGACGGCCGCCGAGGTGGCGGGCGTGGTCGAGGCGCTGCGAGCAGCGATGGTGGTCATTCAGGCCGAGTCACCTGAGGAGCTTGTGGACACCTGCGGCACGGGCGGTGGCGCGCTGACCACGTTCAACATCTCCACGGCGGCCGCACTTCTTGCCGCTGGCATGGGCGTACGCGTCGCGAAGCATGGAAACCGTTCGTTTACCTCGCGCTCGGGCAGCGCCGACGTGCTCGAAGCGCTGGGCGTGGTCATCGAGACGACGCCGGGCGCGATGGCCAGCACGCTGCGCGAGGCGGGGATCGTGTTCATGTTCGCGCCGTTGATGCATCCCGCGCTCCGTCATGTTGGACCAGTCCGTCGGGAACTGGGCATCCCCACGGTGATGAACATCGTTGGACCGCTGGCGAATCCGGCGCGCGCCGGTCGTCAGGTGGTTGGCGTCGCGGAAAAAGCACGTCTGCCCCTGCTGGCCGAGAGTCTGGCCGTGCTCGGATCTCGACGGGCGATGATCGTCCACGGCGAGCCTGGCATGGACGAGATCTCGCCGATCGGCCCGACTGCGGTGATGGAGGTGCGCGACGGCGCGCTGTCGGCGTGGACCATAGATCCCGCCATCGCGGGGATCGATGGCGTGCTGGCGGACGATCTGTCGGGCGGTGACCCGAGCGAGAACGCACGCCTGATCGAGACGGTGCTGGGCGGCGGGGGACCAGCGGCGGCGCAGGCGGCCGTGCTTCTGAATGCCGCCGCAGCCTTTCATGTGAGTGTGCATGGTACCACGTACGCCACTGCCGTGTCGCTGGCACGCGATGCGCTGCGTGCCGGCGCCGGGGCAGGGGCACTCGCCCGTCTGCGCCACGCCTCGCAAGCGGCGGTCGGGCGCTGATCGCTGCGCCGACAGACGGGCGTGGTTGCCCGGAAAACGCGCCGGCTGAGACGAGCGCAGCCTAGTACCTGCGCAGCACCCCGACCACGATCCCCTGAATCCGTACGTCGTCTTCGTGTACAAAGAGCGGCGTCATGGCCTCGTTCGCGGGCTGGAGGCGAATACGCCCATCGCGCTCGCGGTAATAGCGCTTGACCGTGGCACCCGAGCCGTCCAGCAACGCGATGACCATCTCGCCGTTGTCCGCCGCCTGCCGATCGTTGATGACGACATAGTCGCCGTCGCGGATCTGCTCCTCGATCATGGACTCGCCGCGCACCCGCAGCACGTAGTGGCTGCCGCTCTTGCGCAGAAAGCCATCGGGGACGGCCATGGTCTCGCCGACGCTCATGGCCTCGATGGGCGCACCGGCGGCCACGGTACCCAATAGCGGCAGTTCAACCGAGCGCTGATAGATCTCCGACGGCAAAATTTCGATGGCGCGACTCTCGTTGTACGACCGCTTGATGTAGCCTTTGCGCTCGAGATTGGAGAGGTGCTCGTGAACCGTCGCCAGCGAGTTATAGTTGAACTGCGACGCGATTTCCTCGAAACTCGGCGCGTAGCCGTTGGCTTCGTTGTATTCGGAGAGAAACGACAGAATCTCCCGCTGGCGCTTGGTAAGAGCCATGGAGCCTCCTCGACAGGGTGCACGACGCAGCGCCCGACCGGAAACGCGATCGCCGCCAGACCAAAGGCCCGAAAAGGGGCCGAATCCACGCTAACCGAAGACAGGCCGAAGTGCAAGCGATTTCTTCGACCCACCGCTGGACGCCGCCCACCGGCACGCTTGGCGAGCTTACGCGCGCCGCCCACGAACGCGCGTCTGCGGTCGCCCCACTCCTCGCCGAGATCCGCGCCGCCGCCCGTGACGCAGCGCCGGCGCACCCGTTCGCCACCGCGCTTCGCCGCGCCACAATCGCCGTCATCGCGGAGGTCAAGCGCGCGTCGCCGTCCAAGGGACCGATCGCGCCGGGCCTCGATGCGGCAGCGCAGGCCATGGCGTACGCATCCGGCGGCGCGGCCGCCATCTCCGTGCTCACCGAGCCCGCCCGCTTCGGTGGTTCATTGGCGGATCTGGCCAGCGTCTCCGGAAACGTCGCCTTGCCGGTTATCCGGAAGGATTTTCTGGTGCATCCGGTACAGCTGTGGGAGGCCCGTGCCGCCGGCGCATCGGCGGCGTTGTTGATCGTGCGTTCGCTCTCGCCATCGGAGTTGCAGCAACTCGTGGAGACGGCGCAGGAGGCCGGTCTCGAAACGCTGGTCGAGGTGCGTGATGCGGATGAACTGGCGCGCGCCATCGCGGTCAATGCGCGCGTGATCGGCGTCAACAACCGCAATCTCGAAACGCTGGTCATCGACACCAACACGGCGCCGGAGCTCATTCCACACATCCCGGTCGACCGCATCGCCGTGGCCGAAAGCGGCATGCGCGAGCTGTCAGATCTCACAGCGGCCGCGGCGGCGGGCGCCGACGCGGTCCTGATCGGCAGCGCGATCTCGGCCGATGCCGATCCCGCGTCCGCGGTGCGTGCCCTGTGCACCGTCGCTCGCCGTGACCGCTGACGTGCACCGCCTATGACATTCGCGATCCGGTACGCCTGATGGACGTCACGACCGCCGTCAAGATTTGTGGACTCACCCGGCCTGAGGACGCAGCCCACGCGGCAGCGGCCGGCGCCACCTATCTCGGTGTCATTCTGGCCGGTGGACCGCGGCTGCTCACGATTGCGCAAGCGGCGGCCGTGCTTGGCCCGGAACGTCACGGCGTACGCCGGGTGGCTGTCTTTGGCGACCAGTCACGGGACGAGATCGCTTCGATTGTGCAGACGCTGGCGCTCGACGTGGCGCAGCTGCACGGCGACCCGAGCCCGGATGATGTGCGTCACATTGCGCAGCAGTCCGGACGTGCCGTCTGGCCGGTGCTGCGCGTCGAAGGTGTGTCGCTTCCGACCGACGCTGCGGCGTTGGCGCGCGCGGCGGGAACGCTCGTGCTCGATGCAAAGGTGGTGGGACACCTTGGCGGCACTGGCGTCGCGCTCGACTGGTCCGGACTCGCGGGCGACGTCGCGGCGCTGCGTCGTGCCGTGCCGAACGTGCAACTCGTGCTCGCCGGCGGTTTGCGTCCAGCGAATGTGGCGCAGGCCATACGACTCCTCGCTCCCGATGTCGTGGACGTATCTTCCGGCGTTGAGTTGACTCCCGGTGTGAAGGATCCGGTTGCAGTGGAACAGTTCGTCAGGGCGGTGCACACCGCCACGGGGATTCGGGCATGACCACGGTGGACGCAGTGACGGTGGACGCAGTGATGGAGACGACGACGGACCGCTTCGGTCCATTCGGCGGACGGTACGTTCCCGAGACGCTGATTCCGGCGCTCGATGAACTCGAGGTGGCGTTTCAGACGGCCTTGCGTGACGACGTCTTCGTGAGCGAGCTCGATGAGCTGCTGCGCGAGTACGTCGGCCGCCCCACCGCGCTGACGTTCGCGCCGCGTCTGTCCGCGCGCGTTGGCGCTCCGATCTGGATGAAGCGCGAAGACCTCAATCACACCGGCGCGCACAAAATCAACAACACAGTCGCCCAGGCGATCCTCGCGCGCCGAATGGGCAAGCGTCGCATCATCGCGGAAACCGGGGCGGGGCAGCACGGCGTGGCCACAGCCACGATCTGCGCACGCTTTGGCCTCGAGTGCGTGGTGTACATGGGCGAGGAGGACATGCAGCGGCAGCAGCTGAACGTGTTCCGCATGCGACTCATGGGTGCAACGGTCATTCCTGTGACGTCAGGTACGCGCACTCTCAAGGATGCCACGAGTGAGGCCATCCGCGATTGGGTTACGACGGTCAACCATAGTCATTACATCATCGGGTCGGTGGTCGGACCGGCGCCTTATCCGCGCATGGTGCGCGAGTTCCAATCGGTGATCGGTCGCGAAGCCCGCGCGCAAATGCTGTCGCGTGTTGGCATGCTGCCAAAAACGGTGGTGGCCTGCGTGGGTGGCGGCTCGAACGCGATGGGCATCTTTGCCGGTTTCGTGGACGATGCTGACGTGCAGTTGGTCGGCGTGGAAGCGGCGGGCGAAGGACTTGGCACCGAACGGCACAGCGCCTCGATCGCCAAGGGCACCCCCGGCGTTCTGCACGGTGCGCTCAGCTATCTCCTGCAGGACGCCAGTGGCCAAGTGCACCCGGCCCATTCCATCTCTGCCGGTCTCGACTATCCCGGCGTGGGACCCGAACATGCCTGGCTGCACGACAGTGGTCGCGCGCAGTACGTCTCCATCACCGATACCGAAGCCTTGCGCGGCGTGGCGTTGCTGAGCCGGCTGGAGGGGATCATTCCTGCGCTTGAGACGGCGCACGCGGTGGCGTGGATCGAGAAGGAAGCCGGACGCTGGAGCGAGAACGAACCAGTATTGTTGTGCGTGAGTGGTCGTGGTGACAAGGATGTCGCGACGATCAGCCAGTACGAGATGCCGGAGACGTGAACACCGTGGTGGAAGGAGAAACGTTGTCGCCGCAGGCGATCGCGGCCGTCGAGGATGCGCTGCGCGTGTTCTCGAAGGCGCTCCGTTCCACCCAATTGTACCTGCCAAACAATCCCACGCGCGCGCAGGCGGTTGAACGCGCGCGTGAAGCGTTCCGCGCGGTTTGGCGTCATGTCAATCCGCTCGAACTGCGGATCCGCGAAGCCTCATTCCGCTGGGAAGATCGCGAGGTGTTCAGTGATCTCGAACGCGGAACCGATGGGCTGCCCTGGTTGCTGTATCGCGACGGATTGCGCTCAGTCACGGTGCAGCGTGGCTTTGAGGAAAACGACCTCGACACGCTCCTTGCCATTCTGCACCGCGTGCGCACGGCTTCAACTGACGAAGACGACCTCGTGACGATGCTCTGGGTCGCCGACCTGTCGGCGATGCAGTACGAGCACGTCGAAAGCGACGGCGTGATGGACCTGCCGTCGCTTGGCACGGATCGCGCCGGTGTCGCCACGATGGGACGAGACCAGCCGCCACTCGCTGTTCCCGGCGCCGAAACGCCGCCTCCGGGAGACGGCCCGCCGCCAGGCATCGTGCGCGTCGAGGACTTCGACTCCACGCTGTATTTCCTCGATCAGCGTGAAGTCACGTACCTGCAGGACGAACTGAAGCGTGAGTATCAGGAGGATCAGCGCAAGCAGGCGCTCGCCATCCTGTTCGACATCATCGAGTCCTCCACAGGTACGCCATCGCAGCTGGAAGCGGTCGGTATCGTCGATCAGCTCCTGCTGGAGTTTCTCTCCGTCGGCGAATACGAGTTGGTCGCGATCGCGCTGCGCGAGAGCGCAGCCATCGTGCGCAAAGGCGCGAGTGCCGCCGAGGTATCGCGCGCGCTCGCGGAACTGCCGGCACGCCTGAGCGACCCCACGGTGATGACCCAGCTGCTTCAGGCGCTCGACGAAAGTGCGCGCACGCCGGTGGCCTCGCTGCTCGAGGGTGTGTTCGCCGAACTGCGTCCGTCAGCGTTGCTCCCGCTCGTCGGCTGGCTCGGCTCGGCCGCGTCGTCGGCCGCACGCGCCGCAATCGAGCGCGCCTCCCTGCAGTTGGCCGGAGCGCACGTCGCGGAGCTGGCGCGTTTGCTGGAGCACACAGACAGTGCTGTGGTGCGCGGCGCGTTGCGCATCGCAGCACAGTTGGCCACCCCGGCGGCAGTCCCAGGCTTGGCGCGTATTCTGCGCGGAGACGATGCGCAACTGCGTGTGGATGCCGTGGCCGCGCTCGGCGACATCGGGTCATCGGGCGCACTACAGGCGCTCGAACGTGGCATCGACGACACCGATCGCGAGGTTCGCGTGGCGACGATGCGGGCACTGACCATGCGCAAGCATCTCGGCGCGCTGCCCAAGTTGGCCCAATCGCTGCGCCGCAAAGAGCTGCGCGCTGCGGATCTCGGCGAGAAGATGGCGCTATTTGAAGCGTATGGCACGATTTGCGGCGATGCCGGGGTAACGGAACTCGATCCGTTGCTGAACGCACGAGGTCTGCTCGGTGCGCGCGAGCCGGCGGAGGTTCGGGCCTGCGCAGCGCGTGCGCTCGGCCTCATCAACACACCCGCGGCGAATGCAGCCCTTCAGCGCGCGGCCGAGACCAAGGATGTCGTGGTACGGAGCGCGGTCGCGCGCGCGCTGCGGGGAGCCGCGTGACCGAGCTGACGCTGAACAGTGGCCCTGCGGCGCCGGAAGCGGCGTCGAGCGAAGTGAGCATCCAACGCACGGCGCGAGCCGTGGTGGTTGCACTGCATGCGGCGGTGCGTGCCATACGCCTGTACCCCGTCGAAAACATGGCGGTGCAGAAGTCGATCGGCGAGCTGGGAAGTGCGGCCGTCCGGCTTTCGCGTGTGCAAGATCGCTGTGACCTGCGCCGCGTCGGTGATTACCTGTTCGTGAACGACACTCGCTTGCGGCTCACGCTCGACAACTACGCGGCAGTGGCCTATGTCCTTGGGTTGTTCCGCGAGGCCGGTATCGGCGGCTTTTCGGTGGAGGGAACGCCGGACGCACGCGCGTGGATCGTGCTGCTCGCTTTCCTGCACTCACCGCCCATGGAGGCGCCTGAGGAGCAGCGGTTGATGTTGCTGGAGTCGCGACTGGCGCAGTCGGGAATCACGTCCTTTCAGCTGTCCACGCCGAACGATGAGCAGGGAACTGGCGACGCAGAGCTGGACCAAAAAGAACGCGCCCGTCAGACCTACGTGCGATCGCTCGACGTGACGCGGGAGATCATGACGTCGGCGCGGTTGGGGAAGAGCCCCGGACTCAAGCGCGTGAAGCGCGCGGTGCAGGGCATCGTCGACGCCATCCTCACGGACACGGCGTCCATGCTCGGTCTGACCACGCTGCGCGACTTCGATGAATACACGTTCGTGCACAGCGTGAATGTGTGCATTCTGTCCGTGGCACTGGGGCGCCGCCTTGGACTCTCAAAACTACAACTGCTCGATCTCGGTCTCGGCGCGCTCGTGCACGATATTGGCAAGTCGCGCGTGCCGCTGGCATTGCTGAACAAGCGCGGCACGCTGGACGACGCGGAGCGACTCGTCCTGCAGATGCATCCATGGCAGGGCGTCCTCGCACTCTTCGCACTTCCGACCGGAACCGGTCGTCCGTGGCGCTCCATCGTCTCCGCGTACGAGCATCACATGCGCATCGATCTCAGCGGCTATCCCAAGCCGATTCGTGCGCGGCGGTTGTCGTTGTTCAGCAAGATTGTGTCGGTAGCCGACGGGTTCGATGCCGCCACGACCGCTCGCGTGTATCAGGCGCGACCGTGGACGCCCGCCGACGTGTTGCGCGGTATGCGGGACAATCCGCGTCTCGGTCTCGACCCGGTGATCGTCAAGGCCTTCATCAACCTGACGGGGATCTATCCGGTCGGCACGTTGGTCGTGCTCGATACCTTCGAGATGGGCCTCGTCCTGGCCGCCAATCCCGATCCCACCGCTTTGTCCAGACCGATCATACGGCTATTGTCGGACGCGCTCGGCAATCGTCTCGCCGACGTGGTACACTGCGATCTGACAGAGATCGACAGCAACGGCCAGCATCTTCGCACGATTATCCGCACTGAGGACCCCGAGCGTTATGGCATCCGCATTGGCGACTACTTCGTCTGATTCGTCCACCGGTGTGATCGCCTCCCCGATCGCTGCGCGTTTCGCAACGCTGCGAGCGGAGGGGCGGCGCGCACTCGTCTGCTACATGACCGCCGGACACCCCGATCCTGCGCGCAGTCTCGCACTGTTGCGGGGGCTCGAGTCGGCGGGCGCCGACGTGATTGAGGTCGGCGTGCCATTCTCCGATCCGTTGGCCGACGGGCCCGTCATTCAGCGCAGTTCGCAGATCGCGATCGAGCATGGCACGACGTTCGAGGGGGTGCTGGCACTGGTTGCTGAGGCGAAGCTCAGCGTGCCAGTCGTTCTCTTCAGCTACCTGAACCCGATCATCGCCGCGGGGCCCGACGCCATGCTGCGAGCCCGTGCGGCGGGTGTCGCCGGTGTGTTGGTGACCGACCTGCCCGTCGGCGCGGATCCCGCGCGCGAGGCGTGGTTCGGCGCGAGCGGTCTGGATTTCGTACGACTGGTCGCGCCGACGACACCCGTCGGGCGCATGGGAGACATCGCGCGTCACGGCGGCGGATTTGTCTATCTCATTAGCCGTATGGGCGTCACGGGGGAGCAGGAGGCGCTGTCTACCGAACTGCCGGCGACCGTGGCGCGGCTTCGCACCGCAACCTCGCTGCCCATCTGCATCGGCTTCGGCATTTCCACGCCGGAGCAGGCAGCCGCCGCTGCACGGCTCGGCGACGGCGTGGTGGTGGGCAGCGCAATCGTTCGTGCTGCCGAACGTTCGGTCGACGAAGCGATTGCGCTCACGGCGGCACTGCGCAAGGCGATCGACGCGGCATGATGCGCGACGCGAGCACGGTACGATGACACTCGTCTTCGAAACCACACTGCCCGAATGGTCCGTGGTGACACCCAAGCGTCGCGACCATATCGGGCGCGTGGTGTCGTTGCTTGCCCAATGGGCCGCCGCGATGCAGCTGAGTGACCTCGAAGCGCGCGCCTGGATAGATGCGGGCGCATGGCACGACGCGCTGCGAGACGAAGGGGAACCGTTGCTCCGCGCGCTGACCGCCGACTATGACCGACCGGTGGGTATGCTGCATGGTCCTGCCGCCGCGCTCCGACTCGAAGCCTGCGGCGAGCACCGGCTGGACGTACTCGAAGCGATCCATTGGCATACGGTGGGAAGTGCCAAGTGGAGCCGCACGGGTCGTGCGCTGTACATGGCCGATTTTCTGGAGCCTGGTCGTGCGTTCATGCAAGCCGATCGCGCGTTTTTGGCGGACCGCGTGCCAGACGCGTTCGATGCAGTGTTTCGGCAGGTCGTGCGCATGCGGCTCGAGTGGGTACTGCGCGAGGGCAAGGGCCTTACAAACGAGACCGTCGAACTCTGGAACAGCGTTCGTTGAACCGTCCTCTTTCACTGTTGCGTTCATGATCGACCAGTTTCACGGCGGCGCAGACGAGGAGCCCGGCGCATCTCGCGCCCGCCAGCTGATCGTCGCGGCACTCGTGATGCTGGTGGTGCTGGTGTCGGCCGCCGGCTGGTATCTGCTGCGTCCGCCCGCTGCAGATGGCACGACGGCGGCCGGCGCACGGTTGCGTTTCGCGATCACCGATGAGGTCGTCGATTCGCTCGCAGTCGCACCGGCCGGCGTGCGTGTCAAGGTGCGCGTGCTGAACGCGACCGACACACGTGGTCTGGCACGGCGCGCCACGCTGATGCTCCGCGAGCTCGGATACGACGTCGTGGACTTCGACGGAGCCGGCAAGGACCGACGCCAGCGATCGGCGATCATTTCGCACACCGGACACGCCGATTGGGCCGAACGTCTGCAGCGTGCGATGGGAGTGCCGACCGTGGAAGTCAGCGCGGACAGCTCACGCTACGTTGACTTCACCGTGCTGCTCGGCAGCGATTGGCAGCCGCCGGCCAAGACGCTCCGTCCGTAACTGCCCGCACGCCGCGGCGATGTCGAGGCCACGACTACGCCGAACTGCTGTCTCCACGTTCCGCGCGCGCAGGGCGCGGGCGAATCCGGCGATGACCGCGCCACGCGATGGAGAGAAGCCCATCGAACCGCCCGGATGCAGCGGAATGAGGTTCACGAAGGCCCGACAGTCGCGGGCAAGGGCGGCCAGCTGCGCGGCATGTTCGGGTTGATCGTTTACGCCACCGAGCATCACGTACTCGAAAGTCACGCGCCGGTCAAACTCGCGCGCAGCAGCGATGACGTCCGCAAGCGGATACTTGGTATTCACCGGCATCAGCGTGTGGCGCAGCGCGTCGGTCGGCGCATGAATCGAGATCGCCAGGCGGAATTGCTCCGGTCGCTGCGCAAGCGCCAGAATGCCGGGCAAAATACCGACCGTGGAGATCGTGATATGCCGTGCGCCGATGCCCAGTGCCCGCGGATCGTTCAGTAACGAGAGTGTGACGTCAACCGCCTTCCAGTTCATGAGCGGCTCGCCCATGCCCATGAAGACAATGTTCGTCGCGAGCAGTGGCGTGACCAGCATGCGCAATTCCCGCACCTGCCCGGCAATTTCCGCAGGGGTCAGGTTGCGTTGAAACCCCATGGCGCCGGTGGCGCAAAATGCGCACTGCAGTGCGCAACCGGCCTGCGACGAAATGCACAACGTGAGCCGATCACCATCTGGAATCGAGACCGTTTCGATGAGTTGGCCATCGTGCAGCCGAAAGAGAAACTTCTCTGTGCCATCCGTAGACGTCTGTCGCGTCGTGAGCTCCAACCGCGGCATTTCAAACGAGGCCTCGAGCGCGTCGCGCAGTGCCTTGGGCAGCTCCGTCATCTCGGCGAACGAATGCACCGGCCGACTCCACAACCGCGCAAACACCTGCGCGGCGCGATACGCCGGCTCGTCGCGTTCAGCAAACCACCGGCGCAAGCGCTCGAGTGCCGCATCGGGCGAAAACGTAAGCAGATTCTCTCGCGCGGACTGCGCCGAGACCGCTTGCGAAAGCGGGACCGGCGGCAGCGCGACCTGCGGCACTCCTGAAGTAGCGTCGATTGTCACCTGAGAATGGAGCTGAGCGTGAACTGATACAATGGACCGAGCCCGGACGCCCCTTCCTCGCGCGCCACGCCCACCACGAACCGTGTGTAGTGCAGGGCCAGGCCCGATCGGAGCCGGTCCACCGTGCGTCCCGCGGACTCCGTACGAAGATACGCGGCGCGCGCCTCGAGACGGTCCAGTCTGGATCCGATGTATGCGCCCCGCTCCCACGCGCCGCGATTGATTCCGTTATGGCTGTACCCGAGGCGCACTTCGCGCTCCTTCCGACCGACCACCCTGAGGTCAGCCGCTGCGAGTACGGCAGGTCGATCTTCTATCTCTCGACTCGGCCTCCACAGAAAGCTGGAGACGGCCACGCGCGCATTGCGAAAGGGCAGGTCATGCACCAACACGCCCAAGTCTGCGGCGATGGCATGTCGTGCGACACCGTCCAGTCGCCCCTCCCGCCATCGTGCCGCCGCACCGATGGTGACGTGCGGCATCAACTCTTTCGCCCCAGAGAACGACAGGAGAGTAGTCGAATACGGGACCTCGCCGAGTCCCGTGGGGTCGCTGTCGGTACGCTCGATCCCTTCGATGCCGCTCCGCGCGACAGAGAGTGCAAACGTGGTACCGCTCGCTCGTCGGAAGGCGGCGCTGAGCAACTGCCCGGAGACACTTTGGTCCGTGGCCGTGGAGAGCGACGCCACACCGAAGCGCCACCGATCTCCGACCTCGAGCGCGCTCGCTGCGGGATTCCACAAACCAGAGCCCGGCTCGGTCGCAAGCGCCGCCGGCTCGAGGACCGCTCCAAGCGGGAACTCCCATAATTCGCGGGCGGGCACCGGCTGCGCCCAGAGCCCGGGGGCCCACAGAATCGCGGCAAGCCCGCATAAGGACTTGCGGCGCATGGGGTTAACACTAACGATCCGTGCCGTGCGAGGTCAAGCGAATCGCTACCATGTCACCCGTAACCCGTTTAGCTTGATTGGGTTGCACTCCTCCGGATCACGATTGCCACTCAAGAAGCTCCTGACAGCCGAACGTGTCGCCGTGCATTCCGAGGCGCGCACGAAAGAATCCGTGCTCGCCGAACTGGTGAAGCTCGCCGCGCCACTGTCGTCATCGCACGACGAGTTGCTGGCGTCCGTTCGCGCGCGCGAAGCCGTTTTTCCGACCGCGCTCGATGATGGTGTGGCCTTGCCTCATGTCCGCACGCCACTCGTGCGTGAGCTGATGCTGTCGGCATGCGTGCTGGATGAGCCGATCGCATTCGGCGCCTCCGACGGAAACCCGGTCGACTTGCTGTTTCTGATTCTCAGTCCCTCAAACGCACCGTCGGAGCATCTCTCCATTCTGCGGACGGTCTCCGAACTCGTGTCCAGCGCCGATGTCCTCTTCTCGCTGCGTCACGCGCAGACGGCGGCTGAGTTTGTCGCCATCATCCACCGTGCGTCGCGCGCCTGATGCAGCTGTCCGTCCTTCCCGTCGTGCGCACCTTCATGCCGCACGTTTCCCTCGTGGCGCTGCGGCGCCTGGAGTTCCGTTCGTGATCGATGCCGCGTCCGATAGCAATGTGCTGCGCACCTCCCTTCGCACCGATGCGTGCGGCATGCTGCGCCGCGCCGATGTGGGGCGCACCGTACGACTCGGTGGGTGGGTGCATCGCAGCCGCGATCTCGGCGGATTGGTCTTCATCGATCTGCGTGACCGCACGGGTCTGCTGCAGCTCGCCTTCGGTCCGGCGTGGACCGGGGCCGATGTGCTCACGCGCGCGGCCGCGGTTGGTGTGGAGTCAGTGGTGCTGTGCGAGGGTGAAGTCGTCGCACGCGAACCCGATCGCCTCAATCCGGACATGGCCACGGGTGACGTGGAAGTTCGCGTCACGTCGCTGACGATTGTCGGACCCGCCGTCACGCCGGCGCTGCCGGTGGCTCGCGGACGCACGGAGAAGCCGCCGGCCGAAGAGCTGCGCTTGCGCCATCGCTATCTGGATCTGCGGCGCCCCGAGCTGCAAGAAAATCTTGTGCTCCGCCACCGCCTCTTGCAGGTGACCCGTCGGTACCTCAGCGACCGTGGCTATCTGGAACTTGAGACGCCGATCCTCACGAAGCCCACCCCCGAAGGCGCGCGCGACTACCTCGTGCCAAGTCGTGTGCATCCGGGCGAGTTCTACGCGCTGCCGCAGTCGCCACAGATCTACAAGCAGCTGTTCATGTGCGCCGGTTTTGACCGCTACTTCCAGGTCGCCCGTTGTTTCCGCGACGAGGACCTGCGCGCCGACCGGCAGCCGGAGTTCACGCAGATCGATATCGAAGCGTCGTTCATCGAGCGCGAGGATATCATGACGCTGGCCGAGGGCCTCATCGGTGCGCTCTGGCGTGAAGCGGGACACGACATCCCGGCGCAGTTCGAGCGCATGACCTACGCCGATGCGATGGAGTTCTATGGCTGCGATCGTCCCGATCTGCGCTACGAACTCAGGCTGCGCGACTGCACCTCGCTCTTTGCGCCACTCGACTTCGGCGTCACCAAGAACGCAATTGCGCAGGGTCATCGCGTGCGCGGACTGGTTGTGCCCGGCGGGGCGGCATGGAGCCGTAAGCAGGTCGACGAGCTCGAAGCGCTGGCCAAGGGAGCAGGGGCGGGCGGCTTACTCCGCGTGCGGTTTGCCGAGGGCGTGTATGACGGACCGATCGCCAAATTCCTTACCGACGACGCGCGCGCCGCGCTGGCGCTTGGTGAAGGGGATCTGGCGCTATTCGTTGCGGCGCCCGACCATGTGGCTAATCCTGCGCTCGATCGCGTGCGGCAGGAATGTGCGCGCCGGCTCGACTTGGTCGACGCCAAGGCGCAGCGTTTTCTCTGGGTCGTCGACTTCCCGATGTTCGAGCAGGATCCCGTCTCGCACGCGTTGGCGGCGGTGCATCATCCGTTCACGGCATCGCATCCGGCAGACATGGAGTCATATCCGGATGCTCCCGCGCGCTGGCGTGCGTTGGCGTACGATGTGGTACTCAACGGCACCGAGCTTGGCGGCGGCAGCATTCGCACCAGCGATCCTGCGGTACAGTCGCGCATGTTCGCGCTGCTCGGCATCGGCGATCGGGCGGAACAGGAACGACGATTCGGCTTCTTGCTCGAAGGTCTGCGCGCCGGTGCGCCGCCACATGGTGGAATCGCGTTCGGCTTCGACCGCATTGCCATGTTGCTCTCCGGCGCGCCGTCGTTGCGCGACGTGATTGCGTTCCCCAAGACCACCGCCGCGCGCTCGCTCTTTGAAGGTGCGCCGGTTCAGGTGCCCGCCGAAGATCTCGCAGAGCTCGGACTGTCGCTCCGTACGAACGGAGGTGCGGCGTGACCGAGACGACGAACACCGCGCGTGTGTCGGTGGAGGGCGCGGACCTGCTGCTGCTCACCGGCGCCGGTGATGCGAATCTGGTCGAACTGGCGCGCGTGTCGGGCACTCGGGTCGCCCTGCGCGGCGATGTTTTGGCCCTGTCCGGCGATGCCGAGGCGGTCGCCCGCGCCGAGAGTATTGCAGCCGCAATGGTGGCGATGGTTCGCGACGGTCGCGCCGTGCTGGCCGACGACGTGCTGCGACTCTCGCTGCTCGAACGGCCGGCCGAAGTACCGGGCGCGTCGAATGGTGGAGGGTTGGTACTCCCTGGCGCACGGCGCGGCGTCCAGCCGAAAACGCCCGGGCAGGCGGAGTATCTCAAGAAAATCGCCGAGCACGATATCGTCATCGGGATCGGTCCGGCGGGAACGGGCAAGACATATCTCGCCGTTGCCGCCGCCGTCGATGCCCTGATGCGCAAGCGCGTACGGCGCATCGTGCTCGCACGACCGGCGGTCGAGGCGGGTGAGAGTCTCGGTTTTCTGCCCGGCGACATGCAGGCCAAGGTCGACCCGTATCTGCGTCCGTTGTACGACGCGCTCGACGACCTCATGCCGGCCGAACGGATTCTCAAGTTCGTGGAGTCACGCACCATCGAAGTCGCGCCGCTGGCGTTCATGCGCGGACGCACGCTCGGCGACGCCTTTGTCATTCTCGATGAAGCACAGAACGCCACCGGGTTGCAGATGAAGATGTTTCTGACCCGGCTCGGCGTGAACTCCAAGATCGTCATCACCGGCGACAAGACGCAGGTCGACCTGCCGCGTCGCGAGGATTCCGGACTTATGCAAGTCGAACGCATCCTGCATGACATCGAGGGGATCAGCTTTCACTACTTCACCGATGCAGACGTGGTTCGTCATCGTTTGGTGCGCGACATCATTCGCGCTTACAACAACGACGCCGCCGGCGCTTGACGCATGACACCCGGATCAATGGACGACGGACCGAGTCGACTTAGTCGGCGAAGACGCAGCGCGCGCTCGATCTCCGTCACGAGTGATGGCGTGCGTTCGCCCGTCGCAGCAAGCCGACTTGAAGCGCTGGCGCGCTCGGTGTTGCAGGCGCTCAAGGTGAAGGAGGCGCTGGTGTCGGTCACGCTGATCACACCGCGCGCGATGGCCACGCTCAACAAGCGTCATCTCGGTCATCGCGGGCCGACGGATGTGATCACGTTCGCGTTGGGCGCGGATCCGCAGGGGATCGTGCTGGCCGACGTGTACATTTGCCCGGACGTGGCACGGTCACAGGCGCGATCGCACGGTGTTGGCGTTCGCGAGGAGATTGCCCGACTGGTGGTGCATGGCATGCTGCATGTTTGTGGTTGGGAGCACCCGGAAGACGATGGACGCACGCAGTCGCCGATGTGGCGACGCCAGGAGCAGCTGTTGAAACGCTTCTGGATTCCTCCAGTCCCGCGCGGATGAGCGTGCTGCCGTGGATCGTCGCCGGCGCGGGCGCTTCGTTGGCCGCGCTCGCTGCTGTCGCAGACGGGGCCCTGTTGTCGGAGGCCTCGTCGCCGTCGACTGGAACACCCGAACGCGGCGTGCTCAACGTTCCGGCCCCACCGGTGCCGCGTGCGGTGCCGTCTCGGGAACGATCACATCGCGCATTGGCCATCGCCCAAGCGATTGGCCATCTCGCGGCCGGCAGTGCACTGGCGCTGGCAATGGGTCTTGAGGGACGCGCCACACCGCAGGCCGTGCTGCTGCTCGTGGTGGCGGGATTGCTCACCGTAGCATTGGCAGAGAGCATCGCGCGGGCCGTGGGGGATTCGCTCGGCGAGAACGCCGCCGATCGCCTGCGTTGGTTCGTGCAGGCTTCCGAGCGTGTGCTGGCGCCCGCCGTCCGGCTCGGCGAAATCCTGGACGCATCGGTCGAGGACGTGGTGGCGACCGGCGACTCGACGTCGGAGCGTCGCGGGGAGGCGGCGGCCCAGTTTCGCGAAGTGATCACCAGTGAAGCCGACGTCTCGCGCGATGAGCGCGACCTGCTCCTCGGCATCTTCGAGTTCGGCGAGACGACGGCTGAAGAGGTGATGGTACCGCGAGTAGACATCATCGGCATCGAGCGTGAAACGCCGTGGTCTGAAGTGGTCGATCGCGTGCGCAGCGCGCAGCACTCACGTGTGCCCGTGTTCGACGAGACGATCGACGAAATCGTGGGCATTCTGTACGCGAAGGATTTGCTGCAGCCCGTGCTCGCGGACGAGGAACCCGCGGACGGATGGCAGTCGTTGCTCCGTCCTCCCGGGTTCATTCCGTCGTCCAAGCGCATTGCCGACCTGTTGCGCGAGTTTCGCGCGTCCGGTCGCCACATTGCGATCGTCGCCGACGAGTACGGCGGCACGGCGGGACTGGTCACCATCGAGGATGTGCTCGAGGAACTCGTGGGAGAAATCCGCGACGAGTACGATCAGGAGGAGCGATTTGTCGAGAACGAGGAGAACGTGCGCTTCTGGGTGTCGGGTCGCATGAATCTCGACGATCTCTCCGAGGCGCTCGACTACGACTTCCGACGAGAAGATGTGACCACCGTGGGCGGCCTCATTTTCGAGTTGGTCGGACACGTGCCGCGTGCCGGCGAGTCGCTGAACGTCGGACCGTTTCGCGTGATTGTGGAACGCGTAGTGCGACGCAAGATCGAGCGCGTCTTTCTGGAGCGGACGCTGTCCGCCGCCGAGGAGGAGAGCTGATGCCCCTCCTTCCGATGCTGATCGCCGTCGCGATCGTTTCCGTGCTCACGACCGGTGCCACATCCGTGCGCGCCGTCAGCCGGCTCTGGCTGCGCCACTGGATCGAGCACCGTCATGCTCGCTCCGGCACTATGGCGCGCTATCTGGAGCGGCCGGTACGTCTGATCCATGCCGCACAGACGGGCAGCATGCTCATCGTCTTCAGCATGGGCGCTGTCATCACGCTCGAAAGTGGTACGTCACCGTGGAGTGTGGCGCGCGATGCTGGCGTGTTCCTCGTGCTGCTCTTGCTCGTCGGGCAGCTTGTTCCGCGTGCCATTGGACGACGCTGGGCGCCGCAACTGGTACCGGTAGTCGTGCCGGTGCTGCGGATGGTCGACCTGCTGGTCAGTCCCATTCAGTGGATAGCCCACGCCGTGGGTGCGATCGTATCGCAGCGCCCGGACCGCGAGGACGGACGCGAAGGTTTGGAGGATCTCCTGCGCGACGGCGCCTTCGACGGGATGGGTACGATGGAGGAGATGGCGATCATCTCCGGTGTCATGCAATTTGGCGAGAAAACCGCGATCGATGTCATGACGCCACGCGCCGATCTTTTTGCGCTCGATGTCGCGCTCGGCCCCAAAGAGATTGCCCGCCGCGTTGCGCAATCCGGCTATAGTCGCGTGCCGCTGTACCGGGACACCGTCGACACAACCATCGGCATGATTCATGTGTTCGACGTCTTCAAGCTGGTGGGCGAGCGGATGCCCGCGCTGCGTCCGGTGACATTCGCGAAGTCGTCCAAACCTGCGAGCGAGCTGCTGTTTGATCTGCTGCGTGCGCGCCGCCAACTTGCCATCGTGCAAGACGATGCGAACGTGGTTGTTGGCGTCGTTACGATGGAAGATCTGTTGGAGGAGTTGGTGGGCGAGATTCGCGACGAACACGACGAACCGGCGCCGCGCGCGCCCGGACCGGCCGCATGACGGCGCTCTCCGCACCGATGACACGGTTGCTCGAGGACTTCCGCGCGCAGCGGCCTGCCGCGCTCGCGCGCGCCGTGAGTATCGTGGAAAACCATCGCGCCGGCTTCGATCGGTTGCTGGCCGTTCTGCACCCACTCGTTGGTCGTGCGCGTCGCATCGGTATCACCGGACCGCCGGGCGCAGGCAAGAGCACGCTCACCACGCGACTCGCCAAAGCCTATCGTGCGAATGGCATGCGCGTGGGCATCGTGGCCGTCGATCCCACGTCGCCCTTCACGGGGGGCGCGCTACTTGGCGATCGCATTCGGATGGAGGAGGTGGCGCTCGATCCGGGCGTATTCATTCGCTCCATGGCGACGCGCGGATCGCTGGGCGGATTGGCCATGGCGACGCGCGAAGTCTGCGACGTGCTCGATGCATTTGGCATGGATGTCATCTTGTTGGAGACCGTTGGCGTCGGGCAGAGCGAGCTCGACATCGCGCGCGCCGCGGACACCACGCTGGTGGTGCTCGTGCCCGAGTCCGGTGACTCCATCCAGACCCTCAAGGCGGGCGTGATGGAAATCGCCGATGTCTTTGCCGTGAACAAGGCGGATCGGCCAGGCGCCGACCGCTTGCGCAACGATATCGAGCTCATGCTTGGCCTTCGCAGCGGCGCCGGTGCGCACAATGTCCCCGCCCATCACGGCGTCGACCTGCGCGCGATCCCCGACCGCGATGCGTTGCGAGACGCGATGAATCCGGCACGAGCCGCACGCACCGCCGCACAGGCCGAGGCGCCGGAGGTGTGGACCCCACCGGTCTTGCGTACCGTTGCAGCCAAGGGCGAAGGGCTGGACGAGACCATGGACGCCCTCGACCGGCATTTTCGCTATCTTGTCGCCAGTGGTGAGCTGAGCTCGCGGCGTCGGCAGCGGCTGCGTGAGCGCGTGATGGAAGTCGTTGAACAGCAGGTGCGGCAGCAGCTCTGGCGTGACACGGAGACCATCGCGTGGCTCGATGCCCAGTTGCCGCGGCTCGAAGCGGGCGAGGTGGCTCCTTTTGCGGTGGCCGACCAACTCCGCGCTCGCAGCGGGACGCTCCTTACCGACGCAGTGCACGCTACCGTGCTTGCGCCACAATTGCGGACGAACTCATGACGACGACGCACGAACTCGAAGATGTGGTGCGGCAACAGCAGGCGGAGCTCGAACAGCTTCGCGGCGAAGTGGCGCAGTGGCGCACCCAGTACGAGGCGGGACGCAAGCGCGAGATCGCCTTTACCAATTCGGCCGTCGAAGTGCCACCACTGTACAGCGCGCTCGATCTGGAGAACTCCGCCGGTACGGCGTTCGAGTTGCCGGGTCAGTGGCCGTACACGCGTGGAATCCATCCCACCGGCTATCGCGGCAAGCTGTGGACGATGCGCCAGTTCGCCGGCTTCGGCACCGCTCGCGAAACCAACCAGCGCTACAAATTCCTGCTCTCGCAAGGGCAGACGGGGCTGTCGGTCGCGTTCGACTTTCCGACGCTGATGGGCTACGACTCCGACCATGCCCGTTCTGAGGGTGAGGTTGGCAAATGCGGCGTCGCGATCTCGTCACTCGCCGACATGGAGACGCTCTTCGAGGGGATTCCGCTCGACAAGGTTTCCACGTCGATGACGATCAACGGGCCCGCGATCATTCTGCTCTGTTTCTACATCGCCGCAGCGGAAAAGCAGGGCGTCAGTGCGGACAAGCTCCAGGGGACGGTGCAGAACGACATCCTCAAGGAGTACATGGCGCAGCAC
>JBBQSM010000027.1:0-35078 GCA_038234895.1 Gemmatimonadales bacterium | reverse complement strand
GCGCCTTCTGCGCGCGGCGACGGGCGGCGCCGAAGACAGCGAGCATGCCCACGCCCATCAGCGCGTAGGTAGACGGCTCCGGCACCGTGCTGGTGGAAATCGGCGGCGAGTACGAGCCCATGACGAATTCCTGCACGCCACCGCGACCCGGCACCGTGCTGCGATTGATGTTCACGTCGCTCAGCACGTACGCGTTCGACCAATCCATGTTCACGCCGGTCGTGGCGTACCACGTGTTCGCCTGCGTCAGCCACGTGTTGTTGCTCGGTGCCGGAGAGCCGCTGCCGAAAAGCGACCAGATCGACCTGTGCAGATTGCCCCACGCACTCGTCGGGTTGAGCGCGAACTGCGACGTCAGATAGACCGCCTTGCGATAGTCAACCAGTTCGCCGGCCCCGAACCGCGTCTTCCCCATGTTGCCGTCGGCCAGATTGGTCACGTAGGCCGTGTACGTCTGATTGATGGAGATGTGATTGTTGTAATCCACGCAGAACACTTCGAACGACGTGCCCGACGTGCTGGACAACACACCGGCGGCGGTGGACTTGACCTGGTACGGGCCGACGTACACGCCGGACGAGACAACGCCGCCCGCGCTCGTGAACTTGAGTGCCTGCGTCTGCGCGGAGGCGACGGCGGGGATCATCGCCGAAGCGGCAAGAACCAAAGGAAGAACGCGGGAGAGCATGCGCATTGACGTATTCCGGTAAAGTGATCAAGACCGCTTGGCTATGGTCCAGCTTGGTTGCAAGCGTGGTGCCAGTCTCTTCCGTAAGCGAATTCGCCGGATAACCAATTGATTTACAATCACTTACGAAATCGTCGGTCCCGTCATCGAAGCCGAACTCAGCTATAGCGATTCGCCCGATCGTTGCACTGTGGTCTCACGTCAACAGTGCGATGCGACACAAAATCGCTGAAAGCCGTCCCGGGAAAACGTCACACACACCGTTCGACCACGGGTGCAGCCCACGCTAAAAGATCCACTCTCGGAACAGGTCGAAGCCGAACTGCATCCGCGGGATCACGCTCCCGCCAAGCTGCGTACACGGCGACGCCCCCGGATCGACGCCCACTTGAGCAGTCAGCGACCGTGCCACCCGGAACTCGGCCGACAGCCCGAACCAAGGTGAGGCGCCCTGCCCGCTCGCGCGGCACAGTCCCGTGTTCACACGTAAGAACGTTCGGTCGCCGAGCTGTTTGCCCGCCGTGATACTCAGATTGTCCAGCAGCGAGAGTGCCGTCAGATCGTCGGTTCCCTGCCCGCCGGCCGTGTTCACCTGCAGCGTGTTGAAGTTGAAGGGCAGCAACCGCTGCAGCGCGCCCTCCACGAACCCGCCCGCCGACGGCAGCAGCACGCCGGTCACCGCGCGCACCGTGCTCTGACTCTGCCCGTCCAGCGCGAAGGTCGGCGCACCGAAAATCAGCAGCGAGATGATTTCCGACTCCGGTGCACTGGAGAAGAGCGGATCGCTGCTCGACAGCGAAATCACGGGCAGGTCGAGCGTGCCGCCGATGTGCACCCGCACCGGCGTTTCGTCGCCGCTCGCCACCCGGACCACATTAGTCGCGGAGATGTCGAGCGTCGGTGCGATCGCATCACTGCCGAAGAATCGCACCACTCCGGAGTCGATGGCGAAGCTGCGATTGACCACACCGAGGTCCAGCAGGTACTGGCCGCGGTTGGCGGTGATTTCGCCTTCGAGTGCCAGCTTGTCGCCGCTCATCGTGACGGCGAGTCCACCGCCGATCTTCACGCGGGATTCCGGGGTCTGTACCCAGACTTCGTCGCCCAGGTCGACGCGGGCGTTGGCCACAGTCAGGTACTGCCCCAAACGCGCCATCGACTGCGCCGCGCTTTCGGCGACCGGCACTTCTTCCGCTCCCAACAGCTCGCGGGCGGCAGCACTGCTCAAATCGAGTGCCGTACTCGCACCCAACGGATCGATGACGAGGTTCGCGCGCGGTACGAACAGCGAACCACTCAACTCGGGTCGCTTGAGCGGGCCGACGGCTTCCACGCGCCCACTCAGCTCCAGGTCGGTGCCATCGCTTTGCCGCGCGAGCACCACGTTACTTGCGTTCAATTGCAGACGCACCGTGGCCGGTTCGCCGGAGGCAAAGCGCATCGCGCCGCGCGCGCTGAGCGTGTCCGACGGGCCGCCACTGCGCAGGCGCAACGTTTCCAGAATGAGCGAATCCTGCGCCGCGCGCAGCACCAGGCGTCCGTCCGCCGGCGCGATACCCAGCGTACCCAGCACCGCCGAGAACCGTTCGAGGGCCATGGTACCCGTGGCGACCGGTCGGTCGGTCGTGCCGGCGATGGCCAGTCGTCCTTGCACCGTGCCTTGCGCGCGCGACACTCCATCGATGGCGATTCCCAGCGCTTCGAGCCGCAACGAATCAGCCACCACTTCCGCATCGACCACGTCACTGAGCGTTCGCTTGTCCATCGCGCGCAGCGCGAGATCGATCGGCACGCGCGCCTCGGCGTGGAGCGCGCCGCCCAACGAATCGGCCAGCCGGGCGCGCGCGACCAGTTTGCGGTCGGCGTATGTTCCGTCGCTGGTGACCGGCGGCAGGTGCGCGCCCTCAACGCCCAGTTGCTCGGCACGCAGCTGCCACGAGAGCAGCGGCGCGGCGCGTGTGCCGGACAATTGCGCCTCGCCGGTGATCGAGCCGTCGAACGGCGCCGTGCCCAACGCGAAGGTAGCCGCTTCACCGATCGGGAAGCGGTCCAGTCGCAGCGCGGCAACGACCGGGCCTTCCATCGGGATCTGCGCCGCGAGACCAACGGCGCCGCCGACATTCGATCGGATGTCGAGCGAGTCGACGCGAATGCCCTGCGCATTGGAGCGCACGCGAATGGGCGCCGTGTTGGTCCATGTGGCGCTGTCGTAGCTGAAACGCAAAGAATCGAGCGCGACGTCAAAGGCACTACTGTCGCGCGTGAAGCCGCCACGCAGTACGAGGTGCGCGTCATCGCGCGAGCTCACGTCCAACGTCAGTCGCCCGCTATCCGGATTCGCGTTGCTGACCTTGAAGTCCGCCGTCGCAATGCGAATCGCGCCGATACCGTCGACCGCGTCGGCGGTGGCTGCGCCGGCGAAGGTTGTCTTGGTGAGCACCGAGTCAGCCTGCAGCGATCCAAAAATGCGTCCGACACGAATGCTACCCACCTGCACCGCACGCGCCGCGAGCGCGAACGTCGCCGAGAAGTCGTCGAGCGAGCCCACGAGGTAACCCGACACCGACGCCTCGCCGAGCAGCGTATCGGCGGCGACGTCTCGCATCGACTGTGCGGTACTGGAGTCCATCGACGCGAACATGGCGGCGACGCGCGTCAGCTCGGCGCGCACGTTCGCCAGCGTATCGGCACGCACCGACACTTGCAGCGTGTCAGCAAGACCGACCCCGCTACCGGCCGTGCGCGCAAGCGTGCCCCGCGCATCGAACGCGACGCCGCCGATGGACGCATTCGCCGAGTCGACGACCAAGCGCTCCCCGTCGAGCGACGCCTGCGCCTGTAGCGCGAATGCCGGCCGGTCGGCGGCGGCGGGCTGCGACAGATCGACCTTGCCGCTCGCCGTCCCCAGCGCCACCGCGCCGTCGGCCGCTCGCGAGCCGTCGGCGGCGAGACGCACCGCCCCGCTGATGGCTGTCACCGGAGTAGCCGCCTGCTCGGTCCAGGCGCGCGCGTTCAGTCCGTCGGCCGTGCCGCCTGCCGTCACGCGCCACGCTGCGTTGGTCAGCGACGCCGTGCCCGCAAGGTCGAGTGCACCATCACCCACCGCTCCGAGCTTTGCCTCCCACGTGAGTGCGTCCAGCGTGCCCGTGGTGCGCACCGTGCCGGCCACGTCGGCGCGAATGGCGAGTGTGGTGTCCAGACGCGCCAGCGCCTTCATCGAAAGCGGATCGAACGTCAACGCGGTCACGAGCGCGCTGCTGCGCGGCCCGTAGCCCACCTGCGCACTGCCGCTCACGCTCGAACGATTGCCCATCGCGTCGGTCCAGAACAACGCAAAGGTCGGTACGTTTGCACGTTCGAGACTGGCCGTGGCAATGCGCGCATTGCCGCGCAGCACGCCATCGAGTGCGGGGAGTGTGGAGTCGATGGCCTGTGCGGAGCGCAAGTCGAGCGAGAGGTCGCGCACGAGCAGATCGCGACCGGTCGGCTCCGCGCCGATGCCCACGGTGCCGCTGAGCGACAGCGACGACACGGCATTCGAGAAACGTGCGTCGGTGAACCTGGCGTTCATGGCGTCGATGGTGAACGCGGCCAGCGGACCGCCACCTTTCGCCACGAGCGTCCCCTCGATGGTGCCGCGCACGGCCGCCGGAATCGCGTCGTAGCTGAGACGGCGCGCGAGCTCCACCTGCAACGGCGTGAATGCGAGGTCGACGTCGTGCAACACCAACTCCGCGGGACGCACAATCACGCTGATGGCGCCGGTCACATGCGAATCGCTCGCGCGCACGTCGAGCTTGGTCAGCGCATACTCGGTGTCGTACGGATCGTCGAGCGTGCGCATACGCACATCCGCAGAGCCGTTGCCGGTCTCCGGCAGCACGTCCCATATCCAGCCGAGATCGGAGAGGCCGGCGTTGGCCTTCACCAGAATATCGTAGCGCAGCGGACCCTTGTCGTGCCACGACAGTTTCCCTTCGGCGCTGCCCGTGGAGGCGGGGAGTTTTACGACTGGGAGCGCCAATCGCATGGAATCGGGCATCCAGCGGATCTCGCCGGCCGCGTGCACGAGTCGAACCGGTGGATCGGTCACCGTGCCGCGCAACGTGTCGACCTGCATCGACGACTGCGCCTTGGACGGCTGCGTGATGATGGCGTCGCGCGCGACGATGCGTGCGAAATCGTAGCGACGCCGCTCGAGCAGCCCCTTGGGGGTGCGCGTGATGTCGTGCAGACTGTCGCGCACGGCGATCACACTGTCACGCGCGCTGCCCGTAAAGACGGGATGCGGAGCCCACGGCACGACGGTGGTGATCGCCAAGTCGTTTATGCGCAGCGCGTCGATGCGGATGTTGTCCCCGTAGCCCGGCGGCCCCGGTGGCAGCGTGTCGGTGCCGCCCGATATGATGTGCGCGATGTTCCACGGCCCCACGAAATCCTGACGCAGATCCATGCGCACACCGCGCAACGTCAGCGCCGTGATGTGAATCGCCGTGTCGAACAGAATCCCGGACAAGCTCACGTCGCCGGCCAGCGAGTCGGCGTGTACGACCGCCACACCCGCTGAGTCGAGCAGCGATACGTCGCTGGCTGAGAGGTGCGTGAGACTAATGTCGTGCAGTGTACCGATTTTGAGCGTGGCCCGCCCACCGAACACGTTGGACGCCTGCGTCTCCACGACCGAGCGCAGCCACCGGCGGCCGCGCACGGAATTCGTCGCGAAGACATAGGAAAGCGAGACGCCGCCGATCACGGCAGCCACGAGGCCCGCGGCCCAGAGCAAGCGGCGGTGACGTGCGCGCATCAGAAGGCCTGTCCGATGCCAAAGTGAAACGCTAACCGCCCGAGCACACCACGCGACGCCTGTGGCTTGTACGTGGACGGGCAGTCGAAGATGCTGCCGGGATCCGTGCGACTGATCGACACGCGGTTCCCGGGACTCGCGCACTGGATCGTGCCGTTGTTGCCGTCCGCGTCCTTTCCAGTGAAGAACAGGGCGCGCCCAGGTGGCAGTCCGTACGGCGAGTAGCCAACATCGATGCGAAAGGGGCCGATCGGCGTGGTGAGCCGTAATCCGAGCCCGGGGGTAGCGCGCAAATTGGCCCAGCGGAACGGTTCGGATCCGCCTTCCCATACGCTGCCCACATCCACGAACGCGGCCATCTGCAACTGCTGCGCGAGGCCGGGCAGTGCGTGGCGATACTCGAGATTCGCCACGGCCAATGCCGTTCCTCCGCGCGGTACCGCGCGCGTGTAGGTGGCACCGTCGTTCACTTCAACGATCGGAACTCCGTCGGGCGACGTCGTCTCGCGTACGTCCTCCACCACATAGACCAACGGTCCGAGCAAATTCTGCTGAAAGCCGCGCACCGAGTTCTGGCCGCCAGCGAACAGGCGTTCCTGCTGCGGAATGAGCGGCGACCCGTCCACCAATTCCGCACCCGGCGCGAAGGCGCGCGCGAGTTGCAGCCGTGTGGCGAACGAGCCGCCGCCGAATCGGAAATAGGTCGAGCCCTCTGCTGTCGCGCGGTAGAACCGCAGAGAGGAAACGATCTCGGAAAACGTCTGACCCGCCCGCAGTTCGGTGCGCACGCGCGCGCCCGAGGTGGGATTGACCGCATCGTTGGATCGATCGTGCGACACGGTGGTGCTGACGATGCCGAGTCCACGTCCGAAGAAGTTGAGGACGTAGTCTTCGGGCCGGCACTGCCCGAAGCGCGTGCACGAGACGACCGGATCGGTCAGCGTGCGTCCGTTCTCATACTGAAAACCGCTTGAGACGGTCGTACGGCGTCGGAACTGTCCGCTGACTTCCACGAGCGAGCCGATCGTCGTTTCGCGGAGATACGCGAACGGCTCGCCGCGACGCTCGCTGTAGATCGTGAACCGCGGCGAAAGGTCGCGGCCGAAGAGCTGCGAATTGGAGAGCGTGCTGCCAACGTAGTAGTTGATCCGTTCACTGAATGCGTCCTGTCGTAACGCCGACGAGCAGAGCGAGGGGGCAAAGTCGGCGGGCGCACCGATACCGATTTTCGAGGCGCGGGCCGAAAGCTCCACGCGCCGACCGACACCGAGAAAGCCGCGGTCGCTCACACGCCCCTGTACACGGATGCAATCCAGCGTCGCCCACCCCAATCCGACCCGCGCGGCACGGGTGCGCGCTTCGGCGACACTGACGCGAATGTCGAGCAGAGAATCGCTGCCGACTCCCGTCGCCGTCTGCGTGTCGATGAGCACCAGTCGAAACGCTTCCGTGCGGTACAACGCGCGCTGCGCGGCAAGAATGGACGACGCGCGGTAACGCTGTCCCGCGCGCAGTCGGATCAGATCGAGCACGTCGGACGTGTCGATCCGCGGCCGGTCTTCGTCGAGCGGCTGCACCGACACCTCGAGCGCCCCGATCGTCATGCGACGCCCCGGCACGAAACCGAAATCGAGCGACACGGTGGCGTCGCTGGTATCGATGACGATCTGGTTGCTGGGCCGTAGCACGCGCGCAAACCCCGCGTCGCGCAACTGGGCGAGCGTCACCTCGATGGCGGAATCGACCCGGACGCGATCGAAGGGCTGCCCCTGCAACGCGCGCAGCGCCTCGTCGAGCGGTCCGCGTCGCAGCGTAACCTCCGGGAGACCGCGGACGGTGACGGAATCGATGACTGCCACCCGACCCGGCGTAACGTTGAAGTGGACGCGCAGGCCGTTGGCCGTGGTGTCGTACCGTGCACTGGCGGCCGCCTGAAACCATCCGGCCTGCCGGTGCAGCACCGCGAGGCGCAGCGCATCGCGTTGAATTTCGAGCGTATCGGCGCAGGGAAGGCTCCCGATGCGGAAGACGCGCGTGAAAAGTGACGGCGGCTGCGTGACGATGGACGCCGCGAGCGCGGTGTCATCGTAGCGCGGGCTGCCGCTGAATGTGACGCCGAGCACGCGCTGCGAGCGATCACAGCGCCGAACCGGCTGCGCCGCGAGCACGGTGGGACCGATCGTGCAGAGCAGCACGATTACGAGGGCCAGCCAACCGCCGGTGTTCCCGCGACGCGGACGGCCGTCAGAGAGGCGCCGGGCGGGGGCGACGATTCGCGGTCGGAGACTTCGGAGGACACTCATTCCACGCGCAATCTCATCTCGGGGGCTGCCCGTCGCCAACCGTGACGCGGGAATAAATTGACGATGTCGTGCCGACTTCCCATCGAATGGCGAGATGTGTGCCAGCACGCGCCGCCAACGTTGTGACCTCGACGCGCGTGATCGAGGAGAGCGCCGCCGCTGGCTTCATCGCACGTTCATGATCTGACACTACCGTCCCATCCGTCGTTCCTTTTCCCTCTCTCACCGGATTGGCCCGCATGCTGCCACTGACCGATGCCGCGCTCGCGGTGCTCGTCGCCTGGAGTTCGCTGCTCGCCGGCCCGCGCGGGGGAGCGTCGGCCCCGCCTGCGAACGAATCGTCGCCGTCCATCGCCGCCGACTCGACCTTGCGCACGCCCGTTACCGACACGCTTGCCTGGAGGAGCGCCGGTGGCTCGGTCACCCCGCGCCCTGCCGGACTGACCATGTTTTCTCCGTCGGATACGATCGCGCAGCCGGACACGCTCCGCCGGCGTCGCGCGAAAGCCGTGGCGTACAGCGACGCCTACGGCACCCGGCTGACGATTCATCGCCGACTGAGCTGGGCCATGCTCCCGCTCTTCGCGGCGTCCTACTTCAGCGGCAGCGAGTTGATCAAGGATCCCAACGGCGCGCCGCAGTGGGCAAGAAGCCTGCACCGTCCGGCGGCCACCGGGGCGGCGGTCCTGTTCGGCGCCAATTCCGTCACGGGGTACTGGAACCTGTGGGAGGGACGCCATGATCCGAACAACCGCCGGCGCAAGATTCTGCACAGCGTGCTCTTCACGACGGCGAGTGCCGGATTTGTGTACGCCGGCACCCAGCTCGCCGACGACGCCGAACAATCACAGCGCAAGCGCGAGCAGCACCGCACCGTGGCGCTCGGCTCGATCGGCCTCTCCACCGTGAGCTGGCTTATCATGCTCGTCGGCAACTGAGCGTGATGCTGACCTTTCCGATGCCGATGCACGCCCTTTCGATCCTGCGCCTGAACTCGACTTCCACCACCTCCATGCTCGACACAACCACGCTGATCGACAGCGTCTCAGCGCTGGTGCAGCCCTGGGCCGACATCTACGCCAACAGCGCGATCATTCCCACCGCGCTGCTCGCCACGCACATGCTCGCGATGTTCGTGGGTGGCGGCATGGCCATCGGCGCTGACCGCGCCATTCTGCGCGCGAAGCCCGGTACGGCCGACGCGGTGCGCGCCGTCGTCGCGGATCTGTCCACCACGCACTCGGTCGTCATCGGAGCACTCGTCATGACCGTGCTCTCCGGATTGGCATTGCTGACCTCCGACGTGCCAACTTTTGCCGTCTCGCGGGTATTCTGGATCAAGATGGGTGCGTTCGCGATCCTGCTGATCAATGGGATGCGGATGCAGCGCGTCGAAAAGGGTGTGCTGCAGGGCGCGGGTGGGGTCATCGTGCAGGTGGAAGACACGTCCGCCCCGTTTCCGACCAAGCAGTGGGGTGGCATTCGCCGCTCGGCCGGTGCGAGCCTGGTGCTCTGGATGGCCATTGTGGTGCTGGGCGTGGTACTGACTAACGGGTGACGCCGGGCCGCGTCTCCTTCGACTTCCAACCGATTCCAACATGTCCGATACCGAACACGCGTCGTCCGCATCGTGCGGCGGCGACTGCATCGTGGGGCGTCGCGCCTTTCTGCGCGATGCCGTGACGGCAGCCGCCGTGATCGCCGGTGTTTCGACGCTCGGTCCGATGCGCGAACTCGCCGCGCTCGAGCCGCGGCTCCCGAACGGCTCCATCAAATACCCGATGCCGACCGCCGACAGCGTTTCGATCGACGCCAAGAACGAGGTTATTCTCTGTCGGAGTGCGGGGGAAGTGTTCGCATTTGCTCTGTCCTGTCCGCACCAGAACACTGCGTTGCGCGCGTTGCCGGGCACGGCCGGATTTCAGTGTCCGCGCCACAAGTCGCGCTACCAACCCAACGGCACGTTCATCAGTGGCAAGGCCACCCGCAACATGGATCGGCTCGGAATCACCCGGGCGGGCGACGCGGTCATGGTCGACCCGGATATCGCATACCTGAGTGACGAAGAGCCGGACAAGTGGGCAGCAGCCAAGGTCAAAGTCTAACCGGAGCGATGATGTCACTTCCCCCCTGTCTCGACCGACGCGAGTTCCTCGGCAACAGCACGTTGCTCGCTGTCGGCGCATTGCTCGCCACCGCCTGCGGCGACGGCCAACTGGGCGGCGCCATCACCGATCCAGGCTCCCTCGCGGCGACCGTGGTGAAGCTCGCCGACTACCCCGCACTGGCCGCGGCCGGCGGGATCGCGCGCCTGAGCGGCACCCGAACGCCCATTGCCGTCGTGCGGCAGTCGTCAACCCAGTTCCGCGCCTTTTCCATGGTCTGCCCGCACGAGGGCACCGTGATCGGTGTGAATGGTACGGGCTTCCTCTGTCCCAACCATGAAGCACGGTTCAGCGGCAGCGGACAGTGGCTCGGTGGCCAACGGACGACCAACCTGCGAGAGTTCACCGTCACCACGGATCTCACCGCCGGCACGATCACCATCGCCAACTAGGCGTCCTTCCGAAGGCTCGATGACTCCACTGCGCCCGCGCGTCGCCTCGCTGCTCTCTGCCGCGATGCTTGTGTCCTCCCCGTCCTTCGTCACGCTCGCCCGGGCACAGCGCCCCGCGACGACCGATGTTTCGACGCTCGCCAAACATCCCGCAGTCGTACAGGCAATGGCCGCAATCGAACGCGACAACGCCTGGACGCTCGACCAGCAGGTCTCGCTGTGCGAAGTCCCGGCGCCGCCGTTCAAGGAGGCGGCGCGTGCCAAGGTCTTTAGCCAGAAGCTCACCGCACTCGGCGTGCAGAATGTGCGCAGCGATGGCGAAGGCAATGTCATCGGCGAGATTCGCGGTGCGCGCCCTGGGCCGACCGTGCTGCTCAGCGGCCATCTCGACACGGTGTTTCCGGAAGGGACCAACGTAAAGGTGAAGCGTGAGGGCACGAAGCTCATTGGCCCGGGCATCGGAGATGATTGCCGTGGCCTGGCTGTCACACTGGCTGTCGTCAAGCAGATCACCACCGCCAAGGTGCCGTTCGCCGGACGACTGCTCGTGGTCGGCACGGTCGGTGAGGAAGGACCGGGCAACTTGCGCGGGGTGCGCGCGCTGTTCAACGGACCGCTCAAGGATTCCATCAACGTCTTTTTGTCGGTGGATGGCACCGGCTTCGGCATCACCAACGGCGGCGTGGGCAGCAATCGCTATCGCGTGAGTTACGTCGGACCGGGCGGCCACAGCTACGGCGCCTTCGGCATGCCCAATCCCATCCACGCCATGGGACGCGCGATCGCGAAAATCGGTGATCTGCAGATTCCCAAGACGCCCAAGGTCACGTTCAACGTTGGCCTCGTTTCCGGCGGCACGTCGGTCAACTCCATCTCCGCCACCGGCGTCATGGACATCGATCTCCGCAGCGAGTCCGCGAGCGCGCTGGCCGACATCGACAAAAAACTGCAGGTCGCGTTGCGCGAGGCGCTCGCCGAGGAACGCGCCCGCTGGCCGCAGTCCAAGGTCGCGCTCAACCTCAAGGTCGACACCATCGGCCTGCGCCCCGCCGGCGGCACCCCCGACAGCAGCTTCGTGGTGCGCGTCGCGGAATCGGCCGCGAAGGTCATGAGTATCTACGCACCGCTGACCATCTCCAGCACCGACGCGAACGTGCCGATGAACCTTGGCATTCCCGCCATCACACTCGACGGCGGCGGCATCGGCACCGGCGCGCATTCGCTCGACGAGTGGTACGACGACCGCACTGACGGCTACAAGGGACCGCAGTGGGTCATGTTGGTCGTGCTCGGACTGCTCGGCGTCCGCTAGACAAACAGCCCCGCCAGGTCGTCCAGCGTGAGGGCGCGCGGCGACGCCTGCAGTCCCGCCAACCACGCCGCCTCTCCGAACAGCGCCGCCGCCGACACGCCGTCGCGGCGGCGCTCCCGTATGGACGTATCACCGTTGCTCTTGCTGAGCTTCGTGCCATCAGGATGCGTAACGAGCGCGTGATGCAGTACCTGCGGCATGGTGCGTCGGCCAAGCAGACGCGCCAGTTGCCACTGTCGCCCCGTGCTGGACAACAGATCCTCTCCGCGGATGATCACGTCAATCTCCTGCGCGAGATCGTCCACCACCACGGCGAACTGGTACGTCCAGTGGCCGTTGCGATCGCGCACCAACAGATCGCCGCATTGCGTGCCCGGCTCCTGACGCTGCGCGCCGAGTCGCAGATCGTCGAACGACTCGACACCGTCGGCCATGCGCACGCGTCGCGCCTGCGTCACGGCAGGATCGACGCCGCGGTCGCGACACGTTCCCGGGTAGCACAGCTCTTCGCCGGCCGCGCGCGGTTGTGCCGCAGCAATCTCGCGACGCGTGCATACACACGCGTACGTCAGGCCGCGCGTGGACAACGCCGCGAACGCGGCCGTGTAGTACGCGTCGCGGTCCGACTGCCGCACCGTTTCCGATCCCAAATCGCGATCGAGTCCGAGCCACGCCAGATCTTCGTGGAGCGCCGCCTCGTACTCCGGGCGGCATCGGGTCGCGTCGTGGTCTTCGACGCGCAGCAGAATCCTGCCGCCGTACGCCCGCGCGATGCCCCACACGTGGACCGCGTTGACCAGATGTCCGAGATGCAGAAACCCCGTGGGCGCCGGCGCGAACCGTGTGCGCCAACCGGTCGTGCTCAGCGCGCCACGCAGTTGCGGCGCCAACCGTCGCACGACCGACACGAGCGTCTACTTCCAGCTGGCGATGTCGGCGTTGTCGCCTGAGCCACCCACCGCACCATCCGCACCCAACGACGACAAGTCGTACCCCTCTGGATTGACCCGCCCGGGCGAGACGTACAGGTACGCACGTCCCCAAGGATCCAGTGGGACATCTTTGCGTAGATAGGGGCCGCGCCAGTTGGGCGGCGTATCAAGGGACGGACGCTCGCGCAGTGCGCGCAGTCCCGCACCAGTTGAGGGAAAGCTGCCGTTGTCGAGGCGGTACGTATCCAGCGCGGTGCCCAACGCCTCAATCTGCGTTTTCGCAGTCGAAACGCGCGCGTCTCCGACGTTCCGAAAAATGCTCGGTGCGACAAATGTCGCGAGGATGGCGATGACGACGATCACCACCAGCACTTCGATCAGGGTGAAGCCGCGCGCGGCGCCTGGTTGTCGCATTGCCATGCACGGCAAGGTAACGGACGAATCCTGACGCCGTCACCTCCGCGCAGACACGGTAGCCGATCGGACACTCCATCTCCCACCGGCGAGATTTCTCGCGGAACCAGCCCGTAAACCATGCGTCTGGTTGAGCCTGCCTGCTGCTTCACCCCCTCAGACTAGCGTTTCATCCCTGCCAGTATGGTGGGACTCGATGCCGCGCTGCATCATCAAATCACGGCGGGTATCGTGGCACGGGCGGACCCGTATCGCATCGGACAGTTGGTCCCGCGATCGAATCGCGCGGGACTTTCATTTGCACAGCGAGGATCTTCATGGACAGCTTGCGTTTGATACGAAGGATGAGCGTCATCCTCCCCCTGCTCGCGGCGCCCCTGATCGCACTTCCCGCACAATCCCTCGTTGGCACGGTCACCGGCAAGGTCACGGACGAGTCCGGCGACGCAATCGTCTCCGCAAGCATTTTCATCGCGGGTACGCAATCGGGCGGGCTGACGCGTGGCGATGGCACGTACCGCATCACGTTGCGGCCGGGTCGCTACGAGATCCGCGCACGATTGGTCGGTTACGCGTTAGGCCGCGACTCCATTACGATCGTGGCGGGCCAGTCGCTAACGAAAAACTTCACGCTGGAGAAGTCCGCGACCTCACTCAGTTCAGTCGCGGTGATCGGCTCGCGCGTGGAGGAGCGCACAGTCCTCGATGCCCCTGCTCCCATAGACGTGTTGACCGCGTCCGAGCTCAAGGCGACAGGACGTGTCGAGGTCGCGCAAATGATCCAAATGGTCGCCCCCTCGTTCAACTTCCCGCGCGCGTCAATCGGCGACGGCACCGACCACGTGCGACCAGCCACGCTGCGTGGCCTCGGTGCGGATCAGGTGCTGGTCCTCGTGAACGGCAAACGACGCCACACGAGTGCACTGGTCAACGTCAACGGCTTCATCGGTCGCGGACAGGCTGCGGTGGACCTCAACGCCATCCCGGCGAACATGATCGACCGTATCGAGATCCTGCGCGACGGTGCGGCTGCGCAGTATGGCTCGGACGCGATTGCCGGCGTGATCAATCTTGTGCTCAAAACGAACGCACCCGCCGAGGCGAACGTGACCGTCGGGCGTACACAGACGACCCTTGCGGGGAATCCCGCCTGGCCCGCGGATGCGGTGCAGCGCAATCAGAGTTTCAGCCGGGAGCTGAACGACGGCGCGTCCGTACAGGCGAACGGGAACTATTCTTGGGATTTCGGCGGCGCCGGGTTCCTGTCCGTTGGTGCCGAGCTGCGTAATCGCAACCCGACCAACCGCTCACTGCCCGACCAGCGCCAGCAGTATTTCACCGGCGACGCACGCAACGCCAATCCGGCACAGATCAATCACCGGCAGGGAGACTCGGAGACCCGCGACTACGTCGGCTTCTTCAACTACGGACGCAACGTCGGCACGGGTACCGCCCAAATCTATTCGTCGGGCGGTGTCTCCAAGCGCTCCGGTAACTCGGCCGGCTTCTTTCGCCGCGCGCAGGATGATCGCACGGTCCGCGCGCTCTATCCTGACGGCTTTCTCCCACTGATCACGTCGAACATCTGGGACTACTCCGGTACCGTGGGGGTGAAAGGCGACGTGGGGAAATGGAAGTACGACCTGAGCACCGTCGGCGGACGCAACACCTTCGAGTTCATCATCGACAACTCGGCCAACGTCACCCTCGGCGCCGCGAGTCCGCGCAACCTGAACGCCGGCCAACTCGGCTTTTTGCAGAACACGACGAACGCCGAGTTCACCCGCGAGATCGACGTTGGGCTGCCCAATCCGCTGCGCTTCGCGACAGGCGCCGAGTTTCGCTACGAAAGCTACGACATCACGGCGGGCGAACCTGATTCGTACCGCGATGGTGGCATCCGCATCATCGATGGCCCGAACATTGGTCGGCAAGGCGCAGTTGGCGCGCAGGTATTTCCCGGCTTCCGACCGACGGATGCGGGTACGAACACGCGCATCAATGTCGGCGTCTGGATGGAGGCGGAGAACGACATCACCACGCGTTGGCTCCTGTCCGTTGCACTGCGCGGCGAGAACTACAGTGACTTCGGTGGCACCGGCACGGGCAAGTTGGCCACGCGCTTTTCCGTCAGCGACCGCGTCAAGCTTCGCGGCGCAGCGAGCACGGGCTTTCGCGCACCAGCGCTGCACCAGCAGTGGTTCTCCTCCACCGCCACGAACTTCATCAACGGCGTGCCGTTCGACGTGCGCACGCTGCCGGTCAGCAACCCGATCGCGAAGGTGCTGGGCGCCGAAGATCTAACCCCGGAGAAGTCGGTGAACTGGAGCGGCGGCTTCGCCATCGAGCCCGCGCGCAACCTGTCGATCACGGCTGACTACTACAACATCTTCATCGCCGACCGGATTGTGTTCTCCGAGAACTTCACCGGCGCGCAGGTGACCGCACTGCTCGCGGCAAACGGACTCACGGGCGTGCAAGGAGGACGCTATTTCACCAATGCGATCAACACGCGGACGCAGGGTGCCGATATCGTGGCCAACTACGCCTTCGACGCAGGCGCCCTCGGGTTTATGCGGCTGACGTCCGCCTACAACACGTCGGAGAACAGGGTGACGCACGTGAAGGCCACGCCGCCTGCGCTCTCGTCACAGCAGGAAAGTCTCTTCGGACGCGTCGAGCGCGGACGGATCGAGATCGGACAGCCGCGCAGCAATCTGGTCCTCTCCGCCAACGTGACGCGCAACTGGTTCGGACTGACGGCGCGGACGCAGCGCTTCGGCGAAGTTGTGGCGAGGGGTACGGCCGCCAACGGCTCGCTGGACAATGTGTACGGTGGAAAGTGGATCACCGACCTCTCCGCCGAAGTGACCCTCATGCGCCGTGCCCGGCTCACCGTCGGCGCCGATAACGTGCTCGACATCTATCCGGACTACAACAGCGCGTCGACCAACAACAGCGGCATCTTCCCGTTCAGCGGCATCTCACCGTTCGGCTTCAACGGGCGCTTCCTGTACGCGCGCATGAACATCACGCGCTGAACGGCAACGGACAGGCAACCGTACGGCATGTTGTGTGCACCGGCATGGCATGTGTAACGCGACACAACGAGGCCCCGTCGGAACGCCGGCGGGGCCTGCTCGTACACACGCGTTCACCGCCACACTGCGACTGGCTTCACCAAGCGACAACGACGCAGTCAGATGCCGCGCGTGCGCGTTGAGTCCGCTTCGAACAGCTTCGGATCCACCCAGCCGGTCACATCGGTGGACTTCACCTGTCGCCAGCCGGAGCGCGTCGTGCCAAGCAATGCACGCGACGACGGATTGATCACGCCCACCACGTTACCGCCGCGGCTCGCGTCGTTGCGCACATTCACCCACGTCCGCGCGACGGCCGGCGTCCACACGATCGAATCCGACGACGTCACCGCGCCCGCCGCGTCGGCCAACAGCATCGATGCGTCGAGCTCGGCGTCGTCGAGCAACGACTCGTCGAGTAGCGCGCCGCTCGAGTCGGTCGTCACCGTCTGCGGCACGCCCGTGTTCACCGAGGACGGCGCGCCCGAAACCGCGACCTGCATGGACAACGCTTCACGGTCGCGCGCACTCGCTGCGGCATCGGCGGCACGGTCCTCAAAGACGCGCGCCACGATCAGCGACGCCGTCTCCGCGATGGGCGCACGAAAGCGATACGCACCCGACGCTGCCATCGCTATCAGCGCAATGCCCGCCGCAATGCCGAGCACCTTCGGCGATCGCCACCTCGCGGCCGGCAGCTCGCCGCACCAATGACAGGAAAGGTCGCGGCGGTGCAGAATGCCACAACCACCGCATTGCTTGAGTTGTGCGCGGAAGCCGCGTGCATCGATCAGGTCGAACGGCGCAGCGCAGCGCGGGCATTGGGATGCCGCCCTGAGCGCTTTCGATCCGCACGCTTCACACCGGAGGTATGCCATGAGTTCTCAGGCCATCGGACAGGAGGAGCAGGAAAGATGCGACATATCACAGTTTTGCGAAACCGCCAGTTTTCATCATCGGAGCAGGAATCGCCTGCCGTTACGGCATCGAGACGCAGCACGGCTGGCTCATCCCCGCAGCACCGGGTCGGAGGGCAGCGGAGAGCATGCAGATCAGGCCGCTATTGATACCGAGCCCAACAGCGAATGCACTTGCCTCGGATCAGCCGAGAGCTGCCCCAACCCCCATACGCCATCGATGTCGAGCGGGCTCCGTTCCGCGGACGCGGTAGCGACCCTGTCTGCGACAAAAATCGTCTCGGCCAGCGGATGCCGGCTGGCCGGTCGCTCTCGCCGATGGTGTGCGCCGAACGCATCCGCCGCGCCTGCCCCCAATCCCCACCGATGGGCCGCCAACGCGCCAAGCGGCTCGTGAAGCTGCTCGAGGACGAGGTTCAGCCAAGACTCAGGGAGCGCAACGGGTTTCCGCTTGCTTGCTCGCAGGCTCGAAATGCGGTCGAAGATGACCAGCTGACCGACGTTGTGAAGCACCGCCACCGCGAATGCCTCTTCGGGGTCCGCGCCGAACGCGGGCGCAAGCGTGCGCGCCAGCGGACCCATCTCGACCATCCTCGACCAGATCGACCCGAGCATGGCGTCGTAGCTGCCGCCCGGCTTGCTGAGCAGCCCTTCGACACACGCCGCCAGCACGACGGCGCGTGTACCCGCCACGCCAATCCGATCGATCGCCGCATCTACGCGCAGGATGGACGACAAGCCTGCGCCGTAGAACGCGCCGTTGGCCTGACGCAAGAGTCCCTGCACCAGCGCCGGATCCTTGCTCAATCTGTCAGCGAGTTCGCTCCGACGCAGCGCGTCGTTCTCGCAGAGAGCCATGGCGTCACGGGCGGCAGCCGGCAATTGCCGAATCATTTCCTCAGGCGGCGCGGCGAGTAGCTGCAGCAGGCTGTCCACGTCTGGCCATTTGGCACGTTCCGAGTCCGCTTGCCACTCGCGACGAAGCAGAGCCAGAATGTGGGTGGTGCGTGCAGTCCAGTACGACGCCTCGCGCGGCGTCCAGAGGGGCAACTCCGCGGCGCTAAACGCCCCCGCGGACGGCGGAGCCGGAGGCGGCGCGGCGCCGACCGTTGCGACCGATTCGCGCGTGATTGGAGGCACGAGGCGGTCTTTGGTGGCCGCATCGCGCTTGGGCGCAGCGGCGCGGCCGAGCAATCGTGACAAGAACCCGAGCATTGCAGTGGTCGTGGAGGGACAGAACGCAGCCAACTGCAGGTGTGACGTTCGAGCCTGCAGTGATGTAACGCGGTAGCTCGTGGCTAGAGCTGCGCCCGCACGTGGCGACCCAGAATTCCACGGCTGACCAGCGGTGAGCCGGAGAGCTGGCCCAGCCCCCAAATACCGTCGAAATCGAAGGGCTCCCCGCTGGCCTTCGCCAACGTCGCGCGATCGGCGAGGAACAGTGTCTCGGCCAGCGGATGGCGACCGGCGGGACGTTCCCGCCGATGGTGCGTACCGATCGCATCGGCGGCGTGCGCCCCGAGCCCCCACCGATGCGCGGCCACCGCGCCGAGCGGCTCGTGCAGGTGCTCGATGAGTAGCGCCAGCCACGAATCGGGCAGCAGCACCGGACGGCGACGCGACGCGCGCAAACTCGATATCCGATCGAAGATGACCAGTCGGCCCACGTCATGGAGAAGTCCCACAGCAAACGCTTCCTCGGGATCTGCACCGAACTCGTACGCGAGGAGTCGGGCCAACGGTCCGCTGTCCACCATGTGTGTCCAGGCGTCGGCTTGCATGGCATCGTACGGCGCTCCGGGCTTGCTCAGCAGTCCGTCGACGCAGGCTGCCAGCACGACCGCTCTAGTGCCCGAGACACCCACGCGATCGATCGCGTCGTCGACGCGCAGCACTGGCGCGAGGCCGGCACCATAGAACGCGCCGTTGGCCTGTCGCAGCAGCCCCTGCACCAACGAGGGACTCTGACTCAATCGGTCGGCCAGATGGACGCGCGGGATGGCCTCGTCGTCGCAAAGCGCCATCGCGTCCCGCGCCGCGGCCGGAAGTTGCCGGATGATCTCGTCCGGAGGAGCCGAGAGCAGATTCAGCAGGTCGACGACGTCGGGCCACTTGGCTGCCTCCGGTTCACGCGACCACTCGAGCCGCAGCCGTCCCAGGACGTACAGGGAGCGCTGCGCCCAGAAGTCGACGTCCCGCGGGACCCACGGCGCGTCGATGGGGTGGACGGATTGCCCCTCGTCGTTGTGCGCCGCGACCGGTCGGCCGGCCGGAGCGGAGGCGACCGCGCTGTCCGGATCGGACACGACCACGGAAGCCGATCCGAGCAAACGCGAGAGAAAATTCGCCATCAAACCTTCATCGGAGGTGACTGAGCACACGGCACTCTCCGCTCAAGTCTCGACGATCGACCAGCAAACTTTAGGCGTGTGCCGTATGTCTCTTCACATGCGCTCGCGCTGCCGGCGCACGATCTGTAGTCTTGCGTGACCGCTCCCCCGTCGCGCGCACCGTCCTTCCCACTCCGCCCTCTGTGCTCGCTCTGCTGGTTACCGTTGCGACGTTGCTCCATACCACCGCCCAGGCACCCCTGGCGCTCGCGACGTCAGACTCCGTCCGTGTCCGCGCGCCGTCGGCGGCCGCGGGCGATGCCGACGCGCGGCCCGCACCGCACACTGGTCCGGTGTTTGACGGACGGCGGGGCGCCACGCTGGTCCCGATTCCCCGTCGAGAAGCATCAGGCGCGATGGACGGCGCCCTCTCCGAACCCGAGTGGACTGCGGCGGCGCTGCTGACCGGCTTCTCGCAGTTTTTTCCCAACGACGGCGTGGCGGCCAAAGACAGCACCGAGGTGTTGATCTGGTACTCTGCGACGGAATTGCACGTGGGCGTACGCGCGTTCGCCGCGCCCGGCACCGTGCGAGCAACGCTGTCTGATCGTGACAAGATCACGCAGGACGACAACGTCCAGCTCTTCCTCGGCACGTACGCGGACAGTCGGCAGGCCTTGGTGTTCGGCGTAAATCCGTTTGGCATTCAGAGCGACGGCGTGCTCACCGAAACCGGCGCTGCCACCGGCGGCGGCTTCGGCGGGGGTACGCCGAAATCGCGTGAGAGTACCGACCTCGCACCCGACTACATCTGGAAGTCGAAGGGGGCCGTGCGGGACTGGGGCTACGAAGTCGAGATCACCATTCCATTCAAGAGTCTTCGCTATCGCGCGGGCGACGAACAACAGTGGCAACTGCATATCATCCGTACTGTGCAGGCGACTGGCAACGAAGAGAGTTGGGTCCCGGCGCTGCGAGCGAGCGCCAGCTTTCTCGCACAGTCCGGCAAGCTGACCGGGCTGCGCGACCTGCGACGCGGACTCACCCTCGATCTCATTCCCACCATCACGTCGAGTGCCGCAGGCGCTGCCGATCCCTCGACCACCCGCTGGGGATACGACGCCACGCGCCCCGAGTTCGGCGGAAGCGTGCGCTGGGGTGTCACCAGCAACCTGACTGTGGCGGGCACGGCGAATCCCGACTTCTCGCAAGTTGAGGCCGATGCCACACAGTTCGCGCTCGATCCGCGTTCGGCGGTCTTTTTCCCGGAGCGGCGCCCCTTCTTTCTGGAAAGTCAGGAGCAGTTCACGACGCCCAACCGGCTCGTGTACACGCGCCGTATCGCGCAACCGATCGCGGCGACCAAACTCACCGGCAAGCACGAAGGGTTCGACATCGGCGTGCTGTCTGCGGTAGACAGCAAGGCGGCATCGTTCGACGGCAAGCAGTCGCCGCTGTACAACATCGTACGACTGCAGCGGGACATTGGTAGTCAGAGCCGACTCGGCGTCGTCTACACGGACAAGATCGACGGCGACCGCTGGAATCGCGTGGTCGGTGCCGACGGCCGATACGTGCGCGGCGTGCTGGCGTTGCAGGGGCAGCTTGCCAGTAGTTTCTCGAGTACCGGTGAGGCGACCTCACAAGCGCCGCTGTGGGATCTCTCCGCCGCTGCCACCGGCCGCCGCTACTACGCACGGTACACGTTCAACGGCATCAGTCCCGACTTCGATGCGCAAAGCGGCTTCATCGCCCGACCGGGCGTCGCCAACATTTCCGCCACGCATCGCTATACGCGCTTTGGAAAGCCCGGTGCACCGATCGAGGCGCTGGTGCCGGAGATCTACATGCTGGGGCGCTTTCGCTACGACGATTTCGTGAACGGCCGTGGCTCGCAGGACCGGCAGTTGCACTTCCGCCTCAACACGCGGCTCAAAGGCGGCTGGCAGGTGGGTGGGCAGCTGCTACTGGAGGAGTTCGGATACGATTCCCTCTTGTATGCCAACTACCGCATCGTGCAAACAAACGCGGCCGGCGCAGACACCCTGCGCTACGCAGGGACCGCGGTCCTGCCGAACCGCGACTGGGTGCTTTCGCTCAGCACGCCCGAGTTCCGCCGGTTCTCCTTCAACAGTTTCTTTCTGGTGGGGCGCGACGAAAATTTCCCAGAGTGGAGCACGGCCACGGTGCGCATCTCGCAGGGGACGCTGAATGTTCGCCCCACAGAACAGCTGCGCATCTCGGGCACCTGGAATATCGAAGAATTCAATCGCGCCACCGATGGATCCCGTGTGCTCACGCGCGAGACGCGTCGCGTCCGCACGGAATATCAGGTCACGCGGCAGGTGTTCGTGCGCTTTATCGGCGAACTCACCCTACAGCGGCAAGACGACCTGCGCGACGACTCGCGTACCGGGGCACCGATCTACTTCGCCGGCGCCAATGGCGCACTGACTCGTGCGACCGCCTTCTCGCGCCGTCGGGCACGCATGGATTTTCTCTTCTCGTACCTGCCTTCGCCGGGCAACATCGTCTATCTGGGATACGGCGATGCACTGCGCGCGGATATTCCCAACGGCTCGTCGTCGCTGCGGCGCACGAGCGACTCGTTCTTTCTCAAGCTGAGCTATCTGTTCCGCGTGCAGTAGCTATCGACCGTCGCGGTGCTCAAGGAGCCGTCTTGCCGGCGTCGCCCTTCGGCGTGATCACCCGCACCTTGGCCCCTTCGGCAACATCGTCGTTGGGATTCACCACGAGCAGATCGCCTTCGCGCACGCCACCCAGCGCTTCGAGCTGCGTACCGAAGTCGCGTCCCAGCATGATCTTGACGAGATGCACGACGCCGTCTCGCACGACGCCCACCTGCGGTCCATCACCACGGATGATCAACGCATTGGATGGCACCAGCAACGGCGCCTCGGCGCGCGTGGTGGTGAGCTTGACCTGCGCATACATGCCGGGCAGCAGCCGACCGTTGGCATTCGAAACTTCGATGATCGCTTGCAGCGTCCGCGTGGACGGATCAATGGACTGCGCCGTTCGCGTGACGCGCCCGTTATAGGTTCCGCCAAGTTCCTGCACGAAAATCTCAACTGCTTGTCCGACGCGGATGCCGGGCGCGGCGTCCTGCGGCACAAAGGTGATCGCGCGCAGCGTGTCAACTTGCGCGAGCGTGAACAACGGGCGTGCGCCAACGGCCACCGACGGTGACACCAGTGCGCCCACATCGATGTTGCGCGAGGTGACCACTCCGGAGAACGGCGCTACGACGGTGGCGAACGTCTTGAGCGCCGACAGCCGATCGAGGTTGGCGCGCGCCGCGTTGAGGTTGGCCTTCGACACGTTGAACGCCGCCAGTCGCTCGTCGAACTCCTGCTTGGTCGCGACCCCGGCGTCGGCCATAGTACGCCACCGGTCGAGCGTCGTGCGCGTCAGTTCGTTCGTCGCCAGTACCTGCTCCACCGTGGCGCGGGCCACGCTCAGCTCTTGATCGAGTTCCGGCGTTTCAATGACCGCCAGCGTTTGACCCGCGCGTACTCGCGAGCCGATGTCGGCGTTGAAGCGCGACAGATAGCCGTTCGAACGCGCGTAGAGTCCGACCTCGTGCAACCCAGACAGTGATGCTGGCAGCGAGAGCACCACGTCACGATTGCCGGCCACGACGGGTGCGGTCGTGACCGATGGCAGCGCGCGCGCCTGCCCGCCCTCTGCGTCGATGCGTCGGGCCCGCGCCACGCGCGGCAGGATGCCCGCGGCCAAGAGCACGCCCAGCAGCAGGACCACACCGAACACAAGTCGACGCCCACCCGTTGGCGACGTCCCGGTTGTGCCGGCGTTCTGGTGCATCGTCATGCGGCGAGCTCCTGCAGGGTTTCGGGGGACGACGGTGCGGACTGACCGGCACGACCGCGTAACGCGGCGTATACCAATGGTACGATCAAGAGGGTGGTCAGCGTTGCAACCGCCAGTCCACCGATCACGGCGCGACCGAGCGGCGCGTTCTGCTCGCCACCTTCGCCGAGTCCGAACGCCATGGGGAGCATGCCAACGATCATGGCAAACGCCGTCATGATCACCGGCCGGAGTCGAGTAAAGCCCGCATCCAGCGCCGCATCGAGTGCGCTCAACCCCGCCAACCGTCGCTCATTGGCGAACGACACAATGAGAATGCTGTTGGCCGTCGCGACGCCGATGCTCATGATCGCGCCCATCATCGATGGCACGCTGAGTGTGGATTGCGTGGCAAAGAGTGCCCAGATGATTCCCGCCAGCGCGCCGGGCAATGCCGAGATGATGATCAGCGGATCGAGCCACGATTGGAAGTTCACCACCATCAGCAGGTAGACCAGCAGCACGGCAAAGGCGAGTCCGAGCGCGAGCCCAGTAAACGAGGTACGCATGCTCGCCACCTGCCCGCGCATGGTAATGGTCGTACCGCGCGGAAGATCGGGCTCGACTGCCGCAATAATCCGGTCGATATCGCGCGCCACCGCGCCGAGATCACGGTCCTGCACGTTCGCGTAGACATCGAACACCGGCTGCACATCGCGATGGCTGATTACGGCGATCCCGGAGCGGCGGGAGACGGTTGCCATGTTCCCCAGCAACTGCGGCATACCGGTGCCGCCGGCCGCGGGCATGATGGGTGTGGACAGCACGGACTCGAGCGTGCCAAGGCGGTACTGCGGCGTCTGCACGCTGATCGCGTACTGCACCCCGTTCTGCGGGTTGAGCCAAAAGTTCGGCGACGTCTGTCCGCTGCTGGCCAGCGACACCAGCAGATTGTTGGCGATGTCTCGCTGATTCAGTCCCAGTCCCGACGCACGGTCACGATCGACGCTCACGAACAGCTCCGGCGCGTTCATGACCTGATGCACGTACACGTCCACCGCACCCGGCACCAGTTTGACCTTCGCGGCGATCCGGCGGGCGACCTCGTAGTTCAGCGCGCGATTCGATCCGGCCACTTGCACGTCGATCGGCGCCGGGAGTCCGAAATTCAGGATCTGCCCGACAATATCCGCCGCCTGAAAAAAGATCGTTACGTCGGGGAATTGGGCGCGCAACGTCCGGCGCAACTCGCGTCGGTAGTCGGCGACGCTACGCGTGCTCTCTTCACTGAGCGCAATCAGAATATCGGCGTCGGTGGCGCCGATGGTCGGGTTGTCGCTCTGCGCAAGATTGGTCGCCCCCGATGTCGCAATGCCGATGTTATCGAGAATCATCGACAGCTCCGACGGCGGAATGACCTCACGAATGCGCGCTTCCACGGCCGCGACGATCTGCTCCGTCTCCTCGACTCGGGTGCCCACGGGCGCTCGTACGTGCATGCGGATCTGCCCCGCATCGACACTCGGGAAGAAGTCCTGTCCGAGAAATGGAATCAGCGCGCATGACAGCAACACGCCCACACCAAACACACTGATCACAAGCGTGCGGCGCGCCATCGCCCGGCTCAGCCACTGCCCATACCACGCACGAAACCGCTCGAACGCCGCATCGAATCGCAGGTGCACCCGTTCGATCAACCCCGGCGCGCCCTGATGCCGCTCCTCGTATTCGAGTGCATACCGCACCAGCGTGGGTACGAGCGTCCGCGAAATCAGATACGACGCGAGCATCGCAAACACGACCGCCATCGCCAGTGGCGCAAAGAGCGACCCGGCCGCGCCACCAAGAAAAAAGATGGGCACAAAGACAATGCAGATCGCCAACGTGGAGACGAGCGTAGGGATCGCGATCTGCTGCGCGCCCACGAGGATCGCCTCTTCGATTGGTTTCCCGAGCTGCTGTTGCCGATGGATATTCTCGATACCCACCGTCGCGTCGTCGACCAATACGCCCACCGACAGCGCCAGGCCGCCCAACGTCATCACGTTCATGCTCTGCCCGAGCGCGCCGAGTGCGATGATCGAGCAGAAGATCGACAGCGGAATCGACAGCGCGACAATCAGCGTCGAACGCCAACTACCCAAGAAGATGAGAATCATCGTCGCCGTAAGGCATGCGGCCAGCAGCGCTTCACGCACCACACCGTTGAGCGCGCCCTTCACAAACAACGACTGGTCGGCGAGCACGTCCACCTGCAATGCCGGATCCAGATTCGCCAGCACATTCGGCAGCGCGGCACGCACCCGGTCCACCACATCGATGGTAGACGCACTGCCCGCCTTGAGGACGGTCACCAGCGCACCGCGTTTCCCGTCGCGACGCACGATGTTCGTCTGCACGGAGTAGCCGTCACGCACCTGCGCCACGTCGCGCACACGCACCATGGCACCGCCGACCATCTTCACGGGCAGATCGTTCAGCGCGTCCACCACCGCGGTGCTGCCGTTCAGCCGCACCGCATACTCGCGCTCACCCAGCTTGGCGGTGCCCGACGGCAGGATCAGGTTCTGTGCGTTGACCGCCGCACTCACCTCCACAGGCGAGATACCGCGCGCCAGCAACTGCTGCGGGTCGAGATCGACGTTGATGACGCGCGACCGACCGCCGTACGGCTGTGAGACGCTCGCGCCGCGCACTGCCGCCAATCGCGTGCGGATGCCGTTCGTGCCCAGATCCGACAACTGTTGTTCCGACAACGTCGGGCTGCTGAGCGCAAGCTGCAATACCGGCACGTTCGACGCGTTGAATCGCAGAATGAATGGCGCCGTTGCCCCCGGCGGCGAAATGCGCAGAATGGCCTGTGACACCGCCGACAACTGCGCCACCGCCGACTCGATGCGCGCGCCGGGCTGGAAGAAGATCTTGATGATGCTGATGCCGCTCAACGTCTGCGATTCGATATGCTCGACGTCGTTCACGGTCGTTGTGACGGCACGCTCATACTGCGTGACGATGCGCCGCTCCATCTCTTCCGGCGGCAATCCGCCGTACTGCCAGATCACCGACACGACCGGGATGTCAATTTCCGGGAAGATATCGGTGGGCGTGCGTACTAACGACAGCACGCCGAAAATCACCACCAATAGTGCGCCGACAATAAACGTGTACGGGCGCCGCAGCGCCAACTGCACAATCCACATGTACTCAGCTCTCGCGCGCGCGCTGGATTCTGCTCAGCAGGCCCTTGGCCCCCACCCGCGTCGCAAACTCGGTCGCCCGCTCCCACGCCGGCTCGATCGCTGCGCTCGCGGCGCTGTCACCCTCCCGGGCCAATGCAGTGTGGGCCAGTGCGATTAACTGCCAGATCTCACCATCCCAGGCGCGCTCACCAGTGTGTTCAGCCATCTGGCGCGCATCGTCTGCCGCCGTCAACGCCGCCTGCGCATCACCGGCTCGCAACAGCGCCCCCGACAGCATCGCCCGCAAAAACGGCGTCGTGATACGACACTCAATGCTATCGAGAATCTGCAACACGGCGCGCAAAGTCCCGATTCCCTCCTCGGCGTGCCCGAGCCGTGCCCGTGCCGCGCCGAGGTACCCCATGGCCCAGAGCCGCTCCGATGCGATCCCGTATTCCTCGCATTGCGCGACTGCATGAGCGGAGATTTGCTCGCACGACGCGAATTCGCCAAGAAACAGATCGAACTCGGCGACGAAGTGCGCCACAAACGCGGAATCGCGCGGATCACCACGCAGTTCTGCGTCACGCAGCAACGATGCGCGCAACAGCTTGCCCTCGTGTACCCGCCCGAGAATCGTCAGGCATCGCAGATGCTCCGAGCGGCTCATCAGCACCGGCTCCGGCACGAACCGTCGGCGGATCGACTTTTGCAACTCGGGCGTCAGCAGCCGGTCCGTTTCCGCCTGATGCAGCATCGCCTCCTCGAACCGGCCCATGTGCGTGTACAGGCCGGTGAAGCAGCAGTGCGCAGCGATCAGCAGCGCGGTGTCGTTCGACTGCTCGGCCATACCCAGTATCTGCTGCGCGATCACTTCGCTTTCGGCGAGCTCGCCATGCGCGATACAATACAGCAGTAACACCCAGAGTGCGGACGACAGCGCCGGCGCGTTCCCCAGCACGGTGCACAATTCGCGGGCACGCTGCAGATTGTGTGCGGTCTCCGGTGCCGCGTAGCCACGCCGCAGCAGACTGGCCACGCCCAGCGAGAGTCGTACTTCGAGTTCACGCGCGTCGCGCGGCAAACCGGGCGCCATTGCCTCCACCTGACTCAGGCCACGCAACGCCAGCGTTTCCGCCTCCTCATAGGCGAACAGCTCGCGCGCGCGCGCCGAGGCGGCAACATACCACGCGGCCGCCCGGTCGAAGTTGCGCGCCGTTTCGTGCAGCACCGCCAACTCCGCCGCCACGTCGCTCACTTGCGACCCGTGCCGTGCTTCCAGCAGTTCCGCGACTTTGGCGCTCCAGCTTGCGCGACGGCTCGCGCCAAGGCTTGAGAGCAGTGCGTTCTGGTACAGCGCGTGCACGAATCGATAGCGGACCGTCAGCGCATGATCCGGCGTGCGCACTTCGCCCACTTCCTTTACGAACGCATAGACACGGTCAAGGGTCATCAGCTGCTCTTCGACATCCGCGACATCGGCGCCGAGCACCGCCGCCGCGATTGCCGCGTCGAATTCAGCGCCCTGCACCGCTGCCGCCGCGAGCAATCGACGCTCGGACTCGCCGAGCTGCTCGATCTTGCGCTCGATCATGCTGCGTACCGACGCGGGCATGTCGCGGCTGATGTCCGGCACACCGCGGATGAGGCACCAGTGGCCGTTCTCCACTGCAATCACACCTTGCGACGCGAGCCAGCGCACCACGTCGACCAGGAACAGCGGATTTCCTTCTGTACGCTGGTGCAGCGCGCGCGCGAGGTCCGGCGGGAAGCGGTGGTCCGGAAACGTCGCGTCCACGAAATCGCTCACGTCCGTCGGCGTCAGGAAACCGACCGACAACTCGCTGGCGAGTCCGCGCCCCTGCAGCTCACGCTGCACCTGCAGGAACGGATGCTTGGTCGCGCGTGCATCCGCGCCGCGATAGCTCACCAGCAGCAGCACCGGCAAGTCGGACAGTCGTGCGCCCACGTACGACACGAGGTCTACCGTCGACGTATCCGCCCAGTGCACGTCTTCCAGCACCAACACCAACGGTCGCTTGGCCGACACCTCGGTGAGCAAGGCGGCCATCTCGCGCTTGAGTCGTTCCTGTGAGCTGGCGACGGTGCGTGTGAATTCTCCCGACGTTCCCTCAGCAGGCACGACCGCCCGCAGCGCGGCCCATGACGGCGCACATGTGTCGATGAGCAGCCGCACTTCTTCGCCGTGCACGCCCGCGGCCGCCATGTCGAGCGCTTCGAGAATCGGCAGATACGCTTCCGTGCCCGCGAGTCGCTCGGAGCACTGCCCGCGTGCGACCAGCGGTGACATATCGCGCCGCGCGAAGATGGTCAATGCCGATTCGATGAGCGTCGATTTGCCGATGCCCGGTTCGCCGGTCACGGCCAGCAGGTGCCCGCGTCCAAGCACAACGTCATCGTAGCGTGCCGCGAGCGTGACCAGATCGCCGCCATGCCCAACGGTATGCTGCCGGCGCGCCTGCCCAATCTGCGGACGCAGCGCCCCTTCGATGGCGCCGCGCGTCGTGTCCGACGGACCGAGCAGGTCGATCGGCGTACCGAGGTGCGGGGTGAGGGTTGAGGGCAGAGTCCCGGAGGCAATCAGTCTGGTCAGTGCGAGCAGGAGCGACGCCGCACTCGGCCGATCCGGAGGCTCTTTCGCGAGCATGCGCAGCACGAGGTTCGCCAACTCCTGCGGCAGTGCCTCGCGCACAACGATCGGTGGCGCGGGTTCCTTGGAGATGATGGCGCCCATGATCGCGATCTCGGACGCACTGCCGAACGGATGCACGCCCGTAAGCAGCTGATACGCCAATATGCCGAGCGAAAAAATGTCGCTGGCTGTGGTAAGCGTTTCGCCGAGTGCCTGCTCCGGCGAGAGATAGCGGAGCGTACCGATGACGAGTCCGGGCTGCGTGACAGCGGGCGCCCCTGCCTCGAGCGAAACGAGTCGCGCGAGCCCGAAGTCGAGCACCTTCACGTAGCCGTCCGCCCGGACCATCACGTTGTCGGGCTTGATGTCCCGGTGGATGATCCCCGCGTCGTGCGCGGCGACGAGGGCGGCCGCGCACTGCCGCAGCAGTTCCACGCACTCGGCGACGGGCTGCCGCGACTGCATGCGATAGGCGAGCGTCTCGCCTCGCACAAACTCCATCGCGATGAACGCGCCGTCGTCACTGTTCCCGATATCGTAGACCGTGACGATGTTCGGGTGGTTGAGCGCCGAGGCGGCGCGAGCTTCGCGCGCGAAGCGGGCCACCGAGCGTTCGTCGGCCAGCAGGCGCGGCGCCAGCACTTTCAGGGCGACGTCACGCTCCAACCGCTGGTCCCGCGCCCGATACACTTCACCCATCCCTCCCGCGCCAATCGGCTCGAGCACTTCGAAGTGGCCGAGTTTGGTAGCGGTAGCGAGGGGCATCGAGACTGTTATGATGAAAGAATGGCGTCGGGCGTGTCGAAGCGGCGCCCATGGCGCGAGCGGTCAGCCCGTCAACGTTATGCCACGGGAACGGTGGGCGCCATACGAGCGGCCCGTCTGGGCGCGCTAGCTGTCGACGGAGAGCGCGAGCGCGTCGAGGTCTGCCGCAACGCTCCGTCGCGGATGCTCGCCGAGACGGAACGGCCCACGTCCGGCGCGCAGGTGCGCGTATTTCCGTTCGGCCCACCAGCGGGCGAGCGGATGCAGGGCCCGCTGGAACAGCGTGTCACGATGCAGCCAGCGCAGCAACGGGTACGGCCCCCGCAGTCGCAACGCGGCCATCACGAGTGCGTAATCGGCCACCCCACCCACTTCCCAGAGCAGTCGATTGACTTCGCCGGCGCGGCGGGACGGCGCGAATGTACGTTCGGCCACTGTGGCGTACTCCGTCCCTTCCAGCAATGAGCGCGCGGCCAGCACGCCGCTCCGCACCGCCATGCGAATGCCGAACCCCCAGAGGAAATCCTGCAGGCCGGCCGCCTCGCCCACCCGGCGGGTCCTGCCGTCCGTCCACGCGCTCCGCAGGGCGTAGTGTCCGAGTCCACCCACGCGGCGCGGATTCCAGACGTTGATGCCCGCCTCCTCGATCAACAGACGACGCGCCTCCATCGACTGCGCCTGCACGGTGGGAAAGGCGTCGAACGACATCGCGCAGCAGCAGCCGTAACCCTGCGTCACCAGCAGGTAGCTGTAGCCCTTGAGTCCCGCCCGGTCATTGAGCAGCGCCACCGCCTGATCGGGGGCGTCGGTCTCGAAGACGATGCCCGTGTCCACCGCGAACGCCGCACGTCCGGCCGGCCCCGAGGCGTCGATGTCGACATCGGCTGCGGTGCGGGTTTGCGTGAAGTGGATCTGCACTCCGGCCGCGAGCGCCTGCCGCTTGAGCGACTGATCGAGCGCGTCGGTGGCGCGCCCCCGCTTGACCACAAAGAACGCCGGCGTCGGAAAGTGCATCCGGTCCGCTCGGCGACCATTTGTTTGCACGCCAGAGGTGAACGGCGCGCAATGGAAATCGATGTCGATCCCGTAGCTGCGGAATTCGTCAACGGGGCTGGTGTCGCCCGACCAGTTTTCAAGTCCCTGCAGATCCCCGCCAAAGCGCATACCGCAGTCACTGCGTCGCTCGAACACGTCGACCGCCTGGCCTGCGTGCGCGAGGGTGATAGCGGCAGCAAGACCGGACGGGCCGGCACCGAGTATTCGCACAGGGATGCTCACACGCACAAAGTGCAACGGGTGTTCCCGCATGGAAAGGGTGACCGCGTGATGGCGTGACGCTGGCGTCCCCCGTGACGCAACGCCATTCTACACGCGTTGCGCGCCCACCTGCTCAGGACAACATGACCACTGATCGCAAATCATCGGCGTTAACGCCAAACAGCCAGCTCTCGATGTCGCACGACGCGCCGGCGGGGCTCGTCGTCTTCTTGGTCGCGCTGCCGCTATGCCTGGGGATCGCGCTCGCCTCCGGAGCACCGCTGTTCGCAGGCGTCATCTCCGGCATCATCGGCGGCTTGGTCGTCTCGCTGCTGTCTTCCTCCTCAGTCAGTGTGAGCGGACCAGCGGCCGGTCTGGCTGTGATTGTTGCAACGGCCATTCAGTCGTTGGGGTCGTTCCCCGCGTTTCTGCTCGCGGTGCTGGTGGCCGGCGCGGCACAGTTGGCATTCGGGTTTCTGCGCGCCGGAAAGATCGCCAACTACGTGCCCAACGCCGTCATCAAGGGAATGCTGGCGGCGATCGGCGTGGTCATCATCCTCAAACAGATTCCGCACGCGCTCGGACGCGACACCGGCTTTGAGGGAGACTTCGATTTCTTCCGCTCGGCGGATGGCCGGTCGACGACGCTGTCAGATATTGCGGATGCCGTGGTGTCGGCGAATGGAGAGGCCATCCTCATTTCGCTCGTCTCGCTGGCCATTCTCCTCGCATGGGAATCGTCGTGGGTCAAGGCGCGCAAGTCGTTGGCGATGGTCCCAGGCGCCCTGATCGTCGTCGCGGTTGGCATCACGCTGAACGAGCTGTTTCATGCCTTGTCGCCTGACTTCTACCTTCGCGCCGAGGACGGGCATCTCGTCGCGCTGCCGGCGGGCGGCCCCGCTGAACTGCTGGCACAACTGACCGGTCCCGACTGGTCGCGATGGAACGACCGCCGCATTTATTCGACCGCACTGACGATCGCGATCGTAGCGAGCATTGAGTCACTGCTCTCGCTCGAAGCCTCCGACAAGCTGGATCCGCAGCGCCGGATCTCGAATCCGGACCGCGAACTGATGGCGCAGGGCGTGGGCAACATGGCTGCCGGGCTGCTCGGCGGACTGCCGGTGACGGCGGTGATCGTGCGCAGCTCGGCCAACGTCTACGCGGGCGCCCGGTCGCGATGGTCTGCATTCATCCACGGACTCCTCCTGCTGGTCTGCGTGGTGGCGATTCCCAGCCTGCTCAATCGCATCCCGCTGGCCAGCCTCGCCGCCGTCCTCCTGATGGTCGGGTACAAGCTCACCAAGCCCGCGTTGTATCGCGATTCGTGGAAGGCCGGCGTTGACCAGTTCCTGCCGTTCATTATCACAGTGCTTGCGATCGTCTTCACCGACCTGTTGCTCGGGGTGCTGATCGGCGTGGCCTTCGGCGTGGTCTTCGTGATCCGGACCAATCACCATTCGGCGTTCACGCTGGTGCATCAAGACTCGATGTACCTGCTGCGTTTCAACAAGGATGCGTCGTTTGTCAACAAGTCTGAACTCAAGGCGAAACTCGCCTCGCTGCCCGCGCGGTCGAGCCTGATCGTCGACGGAACGAAGGCCATCTTCATCGACAGCGACCTGTACGACGTGATTGCCGACTTTACGGAAGGGGCGCCGCACAAACAGATCGCGATCGAGTTCAAGCAATTCCACAACAAGTCGCAAAACTACCGGAAACGGAGACAGACCAATGGAATCGTATAAGAAGCTGCTCCTTGCCAATAAGGCGTGGGTGCAGGACAAGCTCAGCGTCCGTGACGATTACTTCCTCCGTATGGCTGACGACCAGACGCCGGAGTTTCTCTGGATCGGCTGTTCCGACAGTCGCGTCCCCGCCGAAGATGTCACCGGCACCGAACCGGGCGAACTGTTCGTGCATCGCAACATCGCCAATCAGGTCATCCATACCGACTTCAACATGCTCAGCGTGTTGCAGTACGCGGTTGAGGTGCTCAAGGTGAAGCACATCATCGTCTGCGGGCACTACGGGTGTGGTGGCGTCAAGAATGCGCTCTCGCACAAGCACCTGGGCCTGATCAACAAGTGGCTGCGTAACATCAAGGATGTGTATCGCATTCATCGCCACGAGCTCGATGGTCTCGCCGACCCCGAACGCCGCCTGCGCCGACTGGTTGAGTTGAATGTCCAGGAACAGGTCTGGAAGCTCGCCGAGACATCGTTCGTGCAGCACGCGTGGCAGACGAACCAGGACATCCATCTGCATGGCTGGGTGTACGACTTGCACACCGGATACATCAACGACTTGCTGATGCTTCCGCCGGGTACACACATCGACGACATCTATCAAATGCAGTTTGACGATGTCACGCCCCCGTAAGCGATCGTCGCGCGCGTAATGCGCGCTCCGGTGACCTGAACGCGACAAGCCCTGCAGCGACCGAAGTCGTTGCAGGGCTTGTCTTTCGTTCCATCGGGACGACAGGATTTGAACCTGCGACCCCTTCCACCCCAAGGAAGTGCGCTACCGGGCTGCGCCACGTCCCGTCGCCGGCAACCCTCGCCAACGCCAGACCCGCAACATATCGGGGTCGCCCCTCCACCGAAACCCCTGCCAGGCGCCCGTTTACCGGAACCCCTGCCCCGCGTCGCGCACCTTCGGATCCATCAGCGGATACTCCGACTGCGCGCTTTCCATGGCCTCCACGAGCATCCGCGCGATAAGAAAGTTGCGCACCTGCTTGTTGTCGGAAGGCACCACGTACCACGGCGCCCACTTGGTGCTGCAGCGCGTCAACGCCTCCCGATACGCCTCGGTGTAGTCATCCCACCGGGCGCGATCGTCCAGGTCCTCCAGCCGGAACTTCCAGTTCTTCTTCGGATCCTCGAGTCGCGCGGTCAGACGCGTGTGCTGCTCGTCGCGGGACACATGCAGCATGCATTTGCGTATGATCACCCCACTCTCGGCCAGCAGCTTCTCGAAACTGTTGATCTGCTCGAACCGTTCGCGCCACAGCTCTTCCGGCACCAGCATGCGCACGCGCACCGCCAGCACGTCTTCGTAATGCGACCGGTTGAAGACGCCGATCTTGCCCCGCGGCGGCACTACCTGATGCACCCGCCACAAAAAGTCGTGGCGTAACTCCAGCGATGTGGGCGGACCGAAAGCGGCGACCACTACCCCGGTCGGATCAAAAGCGCCGCACACCGTACGGATCACGCCGTCCTTGCCCGCCGCGTCGCGCCCCTGCAGCACCAGCAGCAAGGCTCGGCGCCCGTCGGCGTGAAATGCCTCCTGCAGCTCCGACAGCTTCGACAACATCCCCTCGGTGGCACGCTTGAGGATGTCTTCGTCGGGAACGTCGTCGACACGCGCCGCACTCGAGCCCAGACGGATTTTGTGCTCCGGGTCGACGGGCTTGAGACGCAGATGATGCACCGCCGCATCACGCATCAGTGCTCCGCCGTAGAGGACGCCGCCGACGCGCCGCCAGACCCGGCCGGCGGGCTCGCGGCCCGACCGGTGATCTCCTGCACCGCAATCGCGAACACCAGATCGCGCGCCGGCGTCGGATCGTTGTCGGTGAACGCATCCGGCACCAGACGCTGAAACGCTGCCACCGCGCGCGCATGCAAGTCGCGCTCGGTCGGAGCGCCCTCGGCATCCGGAAACTGAATGCGGCCGTGTACGACCACGCTGCGCCATTCGAACAGCGCGCGCACATCGTCCACTTCAAACGCAATCCACGGATGATGCGCCAGAATGTTCACCTTGGTTCCGAACTGCGTGCGCCCGAAAATCCAGCCGTTCTCGTACACGTAGTGGATAGGCTCCACATCCACCCGGTCACGGAAGCTGAACGCCAGTCGCCCCACCGACTGCGACGCAAGCAACGCATCGCACTCGGCGCGCTCCAGCATATGAAAGACGGCTTCTCGACTCACGCGGCCCCCGAAGGTTCGTACGGTTCCATGTGGATCAGCACGCCCAGCGCCACCGGCACCTGCGCGCGGATTGCCGACTTCACGCACCCGGAGAGAATGTGTGCGTCAT
>JBBQSM010000026.1:0-35643 GCA_038234895.1 Gemmatimonadales bacterium | reverse complement strand
GCAACACACGGCGCACGATGCGTTCGTAGTGCGCGTCGTGGCGTTCATTGACCGTGTCGCTGAGCAGCGGATCGGCGAGCCACCAGTAGCGTTCGGCGAAGGCCAGCGACTGCTCGCAGCGCGGACGTGCCAGCGGCGGACTGTCGTTGGTGCGGAGCATTAGGGCGAGATCTTCCCACTGGCAGCGGACGGGCGGTGGCATGAGCGCACGCACGGCCGCGAAGCTCGAGTCGGCGCTGCGCCAGTGGCCGGCGCGCGATTGCACGTAACCTCGCAGTGCCAGACACACCCACCGGTCCGCGGCGCACGTGTCAAGCGCGTGGTGCAGACTGTCGGTGTAGGCCGGTTCGCTTCCCGATTGATCGAGCTGAAACCGTACGCGCTGTCCGATCAGGAACCCGTTGTCGGGTGCGCGCGCGAGCTCGACGTCGAGTTGTGTCAGCAGCACACGCCGCGCGGCGAGTACGCGCGAACGATGCTTCGGCGAAATGAGTGCATCGATGTCGCGCGCCTCGTCGAGTCCAGCGACATCGTCGGACAACACCCACGAGGGACAGACGCCGAACGCCGTGAGCTCGCCGGTGATGGCACTGTACCCCGTGGGCAGGGGACGCGAACGTTCACCAATACCGAACCCGTCGCCGTGACAATGCCGGAACGGCCATCGTGCTCCCGCGTTGGCCCGCACCATCGGCACGCCGACGCGCATTGTATCGGTCTCCCACCGCTCGCCATGACTATCCATCCACGCTTTCTGCCACACGGCAAAGAGGGTCGACGCGGCTTTCTGGAGATCGTCCTGTCTGGCGTGCACCGTCGCCGGCGCCGCCATCGTCAGCGCACCCAGCAGCACCGCGCACCGCACGCGAGCGCCGGTCACCGTATCAGAACCCGATGTGCAGCAGCATCCCCGCGCGGCCGAACCGATCGACCGTTGGTGCCAGCGACAGCGATCCGGACGGCGTGCTGACCGTTCCCGGTGCACCGCGGCGCGCGAGAATCGAGCCTCCGCGTTGCGAGCGGTTGGCATACGTCACCGCCTCGATCAGCGCGATCAGCGACACACCCGCTGCCGTCGCCAGCCCCGCTTGGAGATACGGGCGTTCGGTGGTGCTCACGGTGTACGGCGCAGGCACGCCGTTCGGATCGACGTAGGCGATCCGTTCCTCTGTGGTGCGTTCCAAAAAGGCGCCACCGGCGGCGCCGCCCACTACGGCGAGCACGAGCACGCCGAACACCGGCCGACCGGTGTAGAACTGTCCAAAGCCCGGCAACAGACCGAGTCCGAAGGCCGAGCTCCGGCGGTACACAGGCCGGCGTAAGATCTCGATCGCACGACCCACGGCGACGCGATCGTCCGCCGATTGTGCCGATGCGCGAAACTGCTCGAGATCGCGCATCGCATCGGCGCGTCGCCCCGCTGCCGCACGCGCCAGTCCACGGTTGAAGACCCCCTCACCGGCCTCGGGCGCGTTCTTCACCACTTCGTCGAAGGCGCGTGCCGAGGCGTCGTAGCTGCCATCGTCAAGCAGCGCGAGACCGAGCCGGAAAGCGACCTGCACATCCTCGGCGCGCTGAATCGCCGCGCGGGGCACGAGACGCAGCAGCCGGTCACGCACGTCGGTGGCTTCACGTCCCGCCGGGGACAGGGTGAGATAGCGACAGAACTCACCGACCGCCTTGGTGGTATCGCCAAGCTCCTCGTGCGCACGACCCAAGTCGTAGGCCACCCGCTCATCGCCCGGATTGAGCAGGGCGGCCCGCGCGAAGGCATCGCGCGCCGCGGTCTGATCACCAACAAGCGCCGCCTCCTGTCCGGCCGCGGCCAGTCGTCGCGCTTCCACGTTGTCGCGTCGGGCAACGGTGCCCTGTGCGCCGGCTGCAATCTCGCAGCCCGGCGCCGCGCCGACGGTGATCGTGCGCTTGGGCGTGAGTGCCTGCGCCTGCGCCGTCGCCACCGGTGTGAACGCGAGCGTTACGCCGAGCAGGCCGAGGCCGGCAACTGTTGACTTGCGTGCGGCCGTCTTGGCCGCGAGACGCAAGTCAGCGAACCGAAACAATCGCCGTTCCACTGACCCCCTCCACTGTTGCCGTGATTCGCACCGTCCCCTGCTTGAATCCGACCACCAAGCCCGTGCTGGACACGAATGCGATGCTTTCGTCGGCCGACGACCAGATGATCGTCCGTCCGGTCAGCGCAACGCCGGACGCGTCGCTCGGGGTCGCGCTGAGTTGTACGGAACCGCTGATCGCCACCGTGGACGAGTTCGGCGTAATCACCACCGAGGCCACACCCGGCGCGCGTACCGTGACCGTCGTCGTGGCGAAGACGCCCTCCACTTCGACCAGTATCACCGACACGCCCGGCGTGAGGGCGCGGACGAGGCCGGTCCCACTGACACTGGCAATCGTGGGAGCGCCGCTGGTCCATGTGGCCGCACGCCCAGTGAGCACTGCTCCGGCCGCCGATCGCGTCACCAGCGCAAGCTGCGCTGTTTCACCGAGCAGCAACGACAACGTGGCGGGCGTGAGTTGTAGTATGGCCACCGGTTCGGGGATGACCGTAATCGTGGAGACGCCGCTCTTCCCCTCACTGGTGGCAGTGATACGCGCCGTGCCCGGACCGCGCGCCATCACGCGTCCCGCAGTATCCACCGTGGCGATCGCGGGGGCATTGCTCGTATACGTCACCGGACGACCGGTGAGCAGATTGCCGACCGGATCGGTGATTTGTACGGTGAGCTGCTGCGTCGCGTTCACGATCAGCGTCGCCGCGGCGGGTGAAACGGTCACCGCATCGGCAAGTCGTGCGAGCACGAGCACCGTGGCCGTTCCCACACGACCTTCGCTGGTCGCCGCAATATTTGCCGTGCCCGGCGCGCGGCCAGTCACCAGTCCGCTCGACGAGACCGAAGCCACGGCGACATTGCTCGAACTCCACGCCACCGCGCGGCCCGCCAGCGTCGCGCCGCTCGCGTCGCGCGTGAGCGCCGTGAACTGCTGCTCGATGCCCACGGCCACCGTATCCGCCGTGGGCGACACAACGACGGTCTGCACTGGTGGAATGGTGACCGTGACTGCCGCCTGTCCCGTTCTTCCTTCGCTGGTCGCGGTGATCGTGGCGGCGCCGGGGGTCACGCCCGTGACCGAGCCCTGTGCATTCACCGTGGCGACCGCCGTGTTGCTACTGGTCCACACGACCGTGCGTCCGGTCAGCGTGCTGCCGTCGACATCGAGCGTTCGCGCCTGCAGCGGCACTGACACGCCCACGCGCATGGTTACCATTGCCGGCGCGACGACCACCGACGCGACGACTCGGGCGGTCACCGTCACGTTCGCCGTGGCGCTCACGCCGAATGCGCTGGCCGCGATACGCACATCGCCGGGAGTCAGCGCCGTCACCACACCACTGCTCGACACGCGGGCAATCGTGGCGTTGTTCGTGGACCAACTGATCGCGCGCACCTCCACCGCGTTGCCATTGGCATCGAGTGACCGCGCCGACAGCGTAACTGTCCCGCCGGCGCGCACGTTCGCCGTGGGCGGCGTGAGTTGGATCGATGCCACTTGTGTCGACGGATCGGCCGCCGTCTCCGTGCACGAACCCGCCAGTGCACACATCGCCGCCAGCATCAGCCCCCGCGCGTCGCGGGTCACCGGCCGCGGCATCATGGGCCGCGGCATCATGGAATCACCGTGAGCGTCACGGTGCCTGTCTTGCCTTCACTGGTGGCGCGAATGGTCACCGTGCCCGCCGCGACTGCGGTCACCAGTCCGGAGTTCGCATCGACGGTGGCGATCGCCGGGTCATCGCTGGCAAAGACGACTGCACGCCCGGTGAGCAGATTCCCCTGCGCATCACGGGTCGCCGCGGTGGCCTGTGTCGTTGCGCTCACGGCGATGGTCGACGCACCGAGTGCGATCGACACGGTAGCGACCGCGACGGGCGTGACCGTGATCGTCGCCAGTCCGGTTTTCCCCTCGCTGGTTGCGACGATGTCTGTCGTTCCCACACTCACCGCCGTGACGACACCAGTATTCGCATCGATGGTGGCGATTCGTGGATCAAAGCTCGACCAGGTAATCACGCGACCGGTGAGCACGTTGCCCCAGAAATCGCGGGTAACGGCGGTGGCTTGTGTTGTACTGCCGGCGCTGAGCGGCGACGAAAGCGAGACAGTCACCGAATTGACCGGCAGCTGCGTCGAGGTGAGCGTCGCCTGACCGGCCACGCCTTCGCTGGTAGCGATGATGTTCACGCTTCCGGCGCTTACTGCGGTCACGAGCCCGTTCGCACTCACGGTGGCGACCGCCGGATCGGAGCTCGACCAGGTGATCACGCGCCCGGTAAGCACGTTGTTCGACGCATCGCGGGTGACGGCGCTCGCCTGCGACGTGGAGCCCACGAACAGTGACTGTGAGCCGAGTGTAACCGCGACCGCAGCGACCGGCGGCGGCGTGACGGTGAGCGTCGCTTGCCCGCTCACCCCTTCGCTCGTGGCAACGATGTTTGTCGTGCCGGGACTGACCGTTGTCACCTGACCGCTCGACGCGTCGACCGTGGCCACCGCAGGATTGGAGCTGGACCACACGATCACGCGACCCGTCAGCACGTTGTTCTGCGCGTCACGCAGCGTGGCGTTTGCCTGCGAACCGGTCCCAATCACCACCGTGGGTGCATTCAGCGACACCGCAACCGAGGCCACGGGCGCGACGGTCACCGTGACTCCGGCCTGCGCCGACTTCCCTTCGCTTGTCGCCGTGATGTTGGCGGAACCCGGCGCGACGGCTGTCACGAGCCCGCTGCCGGCATTGACGGTGGCGACCGACGGGTCGGAGCTCGACCAGACGATCGATCGACCGGTGAGCACGGCGTTGGTAGCGTCACGCAGTACCGCGCTGGCCTGCGTCGTTCCGCCAACGAACAGCGCGTTCGAGCCGATGGAGACGGTTACGGTCGCCACCGGCGGCAATGCGACCGCCAGCGAGGCCTGCCCCGTTTGCCCCTCGCTGGTGGCACGGATGTTCACGACGCCCGGCGCCACCGCGGTGACAAGCCCGGTGGCGGCATTGACCGTGGCGACGGCGCTGTTCGAGCTGGAGTACGCAATGCCGCGTCCGGTGAGCTGCGTACCCGCGGCATCGCGCGTGACGGCGGTGGCCTGCGTGGTGCCGCCGATGATCAGCGATGTGTTGGCCAGCGACACGGTGACGGTGGCGACCGGAACTAACGCGATCGTGATGTTCGCACTGCCGGTGCGCCCTTCGCTGGTGGCGGTGATGGTCGCCGTGCCGGGCCCGACACCGGTCACGACGCCGTTGCCGGCGCTTACGGCGGCGATTGTGGGATTCGAGCTACTCCAGCTGACGGCACGTCCGCTGAGCACGTTATTCTGTGCGTCGCGCAACACCGCACTCGCGATGGCGGACTGCCCCACAAATTGCGACGAGACCAGCGACACGCTCACACTCGCGATCGGCACCGGCAGCGATGTGACGACCATCGACGCGGTCACACTGTCGACGGTCCCGTCGATGCGTGCGGTACCCGGCGAGACCGCTCGCACGCGACCGGTACTCGAGACCACGGCTACGGTCGGATCGTTCGAGCTCCACCGAATGGTGCGATTGGTCAGCAGCTGTCCACCGGCGTCTCGCACTTCCGCAACGAGATCCACCGAGCCGCCAACCGTCAGCGTGGACGTGCCCGGCGACAACGTCAGCGTGGCGGCGGTGATCGCGCGTACGGTCACGGTGGCCGACGCGCGACGCCCCTCGGACGCCGCGAACACGAGTGCCGTCCCGGCCCCGAGCGCCGTCACGGTGCCATCGACCGACACGGTCAGAATGCTCGGCGCACCGGACGTCCACGTGACCGCGCGCTGTCCAAGATCGATGCCAGCCGCGTCGAGCGCTGTGACACTCAGTCGCGTCGTAGCCCCGACGTTGAGCGTCGCGGTGGCGGGCGTGATGCGCAATGTGGCAATTGGCGACGGCAATACGGTGATGCTTGCCTCACCCGTTCGGCCTTCGCTTGTGACCCGGATGGTGACGGTGCCCGGCGCAACCATGGTGACCGTACCGTCCGTCGCGACGCGGGCAACCGTCACGTCGCTGCTGCTGAACGCGATCGGCCGACCGCTCAACAGATTGCCGTTGGCATCGGTGATCTGTACCACGAGGCGCAGCGTCTGCCCGACGGTGTTCGTGCTCGTCGCCGGCGACACGATGACCGCGCCCACCGGCCGTGCCAGCACAACGATGGCGGCGGTAGACGACCGTGCTCCGCTCCGTGCCGTGATGGTGGCCGTGCCTGGGGCGATCGCTTGCACCAATCCCACAGACGACACGGATGCGATCGAGGCCGCACTGGTCGTGAATGTGACCAGTTCGTCGAGACGCACGCCGGCCGAATCGAGTGGCGTGGCGGTCAGCTGCGTGGACTGGCCGACAATGATTGTGTCGCGCAGCGGCAGCAACTGCACCGACGCAACCGGCACCGGTGATACGGTCACGCCAACGGTCGCGCTCCGTGATTCGCTGGTGGCCGTCACGGTGGCCACACCGGGCGCGATACCGGTCAGCAGTCCGTTGGCATCTACCACGACCACGCCTGCTTCACTGCTGCTCCACAGCACCGGACGATTCGCGAGCGCACCGCCGGATTCATCGAGCGTGCGGGCGGTGAGTTGCAGGAAGCCACCCACCAACAGTCGCGGCGTGGCCGGTGTGATCTGCACCGACGCAACAGTGCGCGCCAGCACGAGCAGTTGCGCCGTCGCACTCTTACCGTCAACACTCGCGGAGAGCTGCGCCGATCCGGTACGCACCGCCGTGACCAGGCCGGCCACGGAGACGCGCGCCACCGCCGTGTCACTGCTCGACCACACTACGCTCCGCTCGGGGAGTGGTCGATTGTCCGCGTCGCGAGCCGTGACTTGCAACGCGGCCGTGCTTCCTTCGGCAAGCGTGAGCGTCCCGACATTCAACTCCACCGAGGCCACCGGCACATCAGCGGTCGTGGGGTCGGACGCCAATCCGCTGCACGCGCTCAGCAGCATCGCGAGCGCGACGGTACGCAGCATCGATCGTGGCATGACTGCCACCGAAGCCGACCGGAAGGAGAACGGAGTCGAGCGCACCTTACCGTCCAGCCATCGTGACTCGCGTTGGGCGCGCGTTGTGATTGCGCGTGCCGTCGCCAAGTTGCCCTTCGACGTTGAAGCCCCAGCAATAAGTCTCGCCGTCAGCGCCGACAGCGCACGTATGTGCACCGGTGGCGTTCAGCGCGGTGAACGTAGCGCCGCCCGCGACCCGCGTTGGGGTGTCTCGATTGCTGTTTGTGCCGTCACCCAGTTGCCCGTACACATTGCGTCCCCAGCAGTACGCCTGACCCGAGCGCGTGCGTCCGCAACTGTGCACCCCACCCACCGACACGCTGACAAAACGCGCACTCGTTTCCACCCGCACCGGAGTCGTGTGATCGCTCGCGCCACCGTCGCCCAGCTGACCAAAACTGTTGCGTCCCCAGCAATAGGCCTCGCCACTGTCTGTGATCGCGCAGCTGTGCGTGCCACCGGCCGCAATGCTGGTGAACGTCTGCCCGCCACCCACCGGCACCGGCGTTCTCGCATCGACGCGCGACCCGTTGCCCAACTGTCCGCTGCCGTTCGCGCCCCAGCACCAGGCGCTGCCGTCCGACGCCAGTGCACAACTATGATTCCAGCCGGCAGCGAGCGATACGAAACGCACACCCATGGTCAGCACGGCCGGCGACGAACGTGTGTTCGTGCTCCCGTCTCCGACCTGCCCGTTCACGTTCGCCCCCCAACACGCGACGTCCCCGCCGGTGGTCAGGCCGCACGTGTGTGACAACCCCGTGCGCAATAAACGGAACGACAGGTTGCCCACTACGCGAACCGGCGCCGAGCGCGATGTGGTCGTGGCGTCGCCAAGCTGACCCCTATCATCGGCCCCCCAGCAATACGCATCGCCGCCGCGCACCACGCCGCAGCTGTGCGCAAGGCCGGTGGCGATCTGCGCGAAATTCAGATCGCCGACGATCGGCGCGGGGACCTCGCGCGACTCGACGTCGCCGTCACCCAACTGTCCGCGCTCGTTCGCGCCCCAACAGAACACCTTGCCGCTCACCAGCGCGCAGCTATGCCGACCGCCGGCGGCAATCACCCCGGCGTCGTCGGTGGCGCGAATGGTCGTGGCCGACGATGCCGACGCAGTCGCGGCTACCCCCGCCATGGTGCCAGCAGGCGCGGGCGCCGGTGCTACCGCTGCTGACACCGGTGCTACGGCGCCGGTTACAGCCGGTGCACTCAGCGCCACCTCGGCACGCGTCCGTCGCACTGCACGCCGGACGGCCGCGGCCGTGACCGAATCGCTCCGCGCCGAATCGGCCAGTCGCAGTTCGGCCAGACGCGACATGAGTGCGGTGGAATCTGCTTCGATGGAATCGCTGCGCGACGAGTCGCCAAGCACACCCGCCGCCGTGTTGGCGTCGAGTGCTGCGTCGCCGACCAGCGGCACTTCGATGGCGCGCGAATCAGCAACTCCGGCCACCGTTCCATTGAGCGGCGCGAAATATCCGGCGCGATAGGCATACGCCGCCGCACCACCGCCGCCGAGCAACAGCGCGAGACCACCTATCGCCATCCAGCGTCCGGTGCGCGAGGGGCGCGGCGCCTCCGTGGCCCACGACGGCGCTTCGTCATCCGGCTCGGCGCTGGCCGAGGCCGCGGGTACCGGTGTACTGACTGCGGCAGCGCCGAACGCCGCGGCGCCAACCGTGGCGGGCGTTGGCGCGAGTCCGTCGGCGGGACGCGTGAACTTGACCGTCGCGGCCGCGCCCACATCGCGAGGAGGCAGAGCCACCTTTGCTTTGGGCTTCGACTTCTCCGCCTCGCGACGACGACGATGCGAGTCCTCCCACTGACGCCAATCGCTCGGCACCACCCAGTGGGTGAGAGCGGTGAGTAGTCCGTCGGCACCAGCCCAGCGCGCGGACGGGCGCTTTTGCAGCATGCGTTCGACGATGTACTGCAACCGTTCCGGAACCGCACCCGGACGCAGCGCGTCGATGGCCGGCAGATCTTCGTTTTTCTGCTTGAAGATGATCGAATAGAGCGCTTCGCCTTCCCACGGTCGTTCGCCGGTGAGCATCTCCCACGCCACCAGCCCCAGACTGTACACATCGGAGCGCGCATTGGCCGGTGCCCCGTCGATCTGCTCCGGCGCCATATACGCGGGCGTACCGATCGACGCGCCGTCCATGGTCAGGCGTGAGTCGAACTCGGTGGAGTGCGCGATACCGAAATCGCTGAGCAGCGCGCGGCCCGTGCTCGCATCGAGAAAGATGTTCTCCGGCTTCACATCACGATGCACCACGCCGTTGGCATGCGCGAAAGCGAGTGCTTCGGCGACATCCTTCATCACGCGTTCCGCGCGGATGGCATCGAACGCGCCGTCCTCGGCGAGCGCCTTTTTGAGCGTGCGGCCGGGAATGAGCTGCATGATCAGCGCAAAGCCACCGTCGCGTAGTCGCCGGACCGCATGCACCGTGACGATGTTCGGATGCTGCAGACGCGCGACCGTGCGTGCTTCGCGAACCAGTCGGGCGAGCGCTTCTTCGCCCGAGGCGGACGGACGCGGGCGCACGACCTTGACGGCTACCTCACGGTGCAGCGCGCGGTCGAGTGCGCGATACACGATCGCACTGCCACCACGTCCGAGCTCACCGAGAAGAGTGTACGCGTCGTCGAGTTCTCCGATCTCGTGATCGTCCCGGTCGTCAGTCATCACGCCCAAGATACTCAGCGCCCGAGCCGAGAGCGAGACGGCTGCGCCGCGCCGTGTTCAGCGATGCCGGAAGGCGAGCAGGACTTCACCCATCTCCAACCGCGCTCCGTCCTCGAGCATTCGTTCTTCACCGTGCTGCAGCGCATGTCCATCGTAAATCACCGGGTTGGTCTGCGAGAGGCTTTGGATGTACCACCGTCCCGCAGCGAAGCGCATACGCGCGTGTTCGCGGCTCACCGTCTGATCACGCAGCCGGATGTGACGATACGGTTCTCCTTCGCTACGCCCGAAGGTGAACTCGGTTCCGTTGGGTCCAGGCAACCGAACGAATCGGATCTCGCGTCCGCTGTCCTGCCCCGCCGCGACTTCGAGCCGACCAGGGAGAAACTGCAACGTGCCTTCGGTGGGCAACGTGTATTGGATGAGCTCGTGTTCAATCGCCGTGCGGGTTGGCGCCATCGTCTCGCTGGCGAACTCTGCCGCAATGCGCGACGGCGGCGCGAACGACGGGCTCGCCACAGGCGTGCTTGGCGGCGGCGGCGGTGGTGACGCGGGGCGTGGTTCCGGACGGGCAACTGGCGGACTCGGCGCGGGCTGCCGTGAAGCGGGCTGGGGTGAAGCGGGCTGGGGTGAAGCGGGCTGCCGTGAAGCGGGCTGGGGTGACGTGGCCTGCGGTGACGCAGTCTGCGCTACTGCCCGGGCCGCCGCCTGCGCGACGGCCTGCTGCGCACGGGATTCCGCCGCGGCAACCAGATTCGCATCGGCGCGGCTATCCAGTGCGTTGCCATTGCCGAGTCCGCTAAAGAGCGGCAGCATTTCGTCCTCGTCGCGCTCCACTTTGGGCGTGCGATTCGTCCACACCACCGCGTAGGCGATGACCAGGGCGACGACCGCAATCGCGGCGGAAAGTCCGAACAGGGCTGGCGACATGAGCGAAATGTGCGGTCCGGCAGGAGTGCGGTCCGGCAATGGATGCGGTCGCCCGGCGACGGCTCGCAGCACTGGCGGCACAGGATCGGACAACAGACATAATCTGTCAGGCGGTGTGCGCCCTGCCAATGCGCGTACCCGCCGGCAATCACACAACGACAGCGCGGAAACGGTCCCTATCGCGAGCCTGTTGCCTTTTTCAAGGCGTTCGGCCCGCCGACGATCGGCAACGTGACCGACGTTCCGTCGAGATCGATTGTCAACTCGGTGCCAGGCGACGGTTGCAATGTGAAGTTCGCGTCGGTCGAGAAGATCATGAGGCCGAGCTGCTGACCGGCGAATATGAACTGATCATCGGGCTGCAGATCGAACGTGAGGTTGTAGAACTTTCCGGGTACGAGCCGCTCACCCGCCGCCGTGGACGCGTAGTTGCCGCCCTTTTTGAGTGACTTGTAATTCTGCGGATCGGCCCAGCCGCGCGTCACCACGCCGACACGGGATTCCGAGCCGATACGTGTGGTGTCGTAGGGCAGCGTGACCAGATAGACCGAGAGGTTTACGGCGGGCTTGCTCGATGCGAGCCGGATTGTCACCCGCGGCGTGCCCGACACATGCACACGCTCAGTGAGGGTAGGCAGTGCGAACAGGAGGCGATTCTGACTCGTGGCTGCGGCGGCGAGACCATCGGGCGAGACGTTGCGATCATCCGTGAGTTTTTCGCGTCCCTGATTCTTGGGTGCAGCAAAGGCGAGCGGACCAAGCGTGTTGCCACCACGTCCCGGATACACACGAACCGCGGCACTTCCCGGCACTGGCCAATCGGCGTGCCAAACCGGCGGCGCGGCCGGCACGTTCGGTACAATGAGTGCACGCGGCATTGTGTCGATACCGTTATCGATGCCGTAGAGGTAGTGCGCCCACCACTTGTTGACCACGTCTGCCGGCGGGCCGCCGCCGTGGCCGCCCTGATGCAGGTAGATCTTCGCGTTCTTATTGCGACGCTTGAGCGCTTCCCACATGCGGGTCGTATGCTCCGGCACGACGTTGTAGTCATTTACACCGTGCGCAAAGAACACAGCCGCCTTGATGTTCTTCACGCCAGGCAGCTGATCACGCACGGCCCAGAAGTCGTTGAAGTCACCAGTCGCACGATCACGCTGTTGCGCGAAGAGTCCGTCGCGCCATTTCACATCGCATGCTGCTCGCACGCGTCCGCTGTGCACGAAGTCATACAAGAAGTCGATGTCTTCGCCCAGCCAACCCCCCGGCGATCGCACGAGGCCGTTCGAACGATAGTAATGGTAGTAGGAGGTGTTGGGCGCGATCGGAATGATGGCTTCGAGACCTTCCACACCGCTGATCGCAGCGGAGAGCGGCAGGGTGCCCAGATATGAGGTGCCGATCATTCCCACCCTGCCGTTCGTCCAGGCGGTCGCGGTCACCTCTTCACTGCCATCGACCGTCGTGTACCCTTTTGCTCGGCCGTTCAACCAGTCGATTACGAACTTCGGACCGTTGGTTTCGTACACGTCGCCAACCGTTGGACAGCCCGTCGACAGACCTGTTCCCGTCTGCTCCGACGACACGGCGATGAATCCTCGCGGAACCCACATATTGGCAAGTCCGCCGAGATGCCGCGAATTCGGATTGAACTCAGCCTTGTAGGGTGCCGATGGTCGCGGCGGCGGAAGCACGCCGAGCTCCTGCTGCACATCCCAGAGATTCTGTCGCGGCCCGTTTGTCCCGCCGGCGTATGGCGACGCGTCCATGATCACCGGCAGTTTGAGCCCCGCCTTTTCCGCAACCGCTGAACGCGTCACATCCACGTGCAAGCGGTCCGGCTTCCCGTCGCCATCCGTATCGAAATCCGTTTCGACCCACAGCCGTGTCCGGACCCATTGCGTGGTATCGGCGAACTCGGAGACCGGCATCAGCTGGCCGTCCTTGACGACGATGCCGATTTTGCCGAGGGTCGCCATGGCCGAGACGGGCGGGACCTGCGGTGCGCCGTCGCGTCGCTGCGCGTGGGCGACGACCGGCCCGAGTGTCGTAAGCGCGGTCACGAGCGCGGTGGCAAAAACCGACGGCGTTCCGATGGTCATGCGTAATCTCTGGCTGTTGGAGCCCCGCGTATGAACGGACGAGCCGCAGGGAGGTCGGATTGCATAACGTATACCTTCGGCCCGCGCGCAGCGCGATCGTCACCGCGCCCAACAGATGCACGACGAGCGCAGCGGCCGTGCGGGAACAAATGAGCTAAAGCATTGTATCACATAATGTTGGATGAGTTTAACTGACGTATTCGAGTGTGTCTTTATTCAGGAGATATCGTATGTCTGCAATCAAGAGCAAGACGGTCCAGTCCACGTTGACGGGCCGGAAGGTGGCCATTCTCGCGACCAACGGGTTTGAGCAGTCGGAGCTGGCCTCGCCGCGAGATGCGCTGCAAGCGGCCGGCGCGAAGGTGAGCATCGTATCCATCGAAAAATCCAACACGCAGATCCGCGGCTGGTCGGATGGCGACTGGGCCGACACGCCGATACCGGTAGACGGCACGGTACCGACCATGAAGGCGGACGACTTTGACGCGCTCGTATTGCCCGGCGGTGTCATGAACCCGGATCTGCTGCGCGCCAACGATGACGCTGTGTCGTTCGTGCGCGACTTTTTCGCGGCGGGCAAGCCGGTCGCCGCCATCTGTCATGCGCCGTGGCTCATCGTTGAGGCTGGCGCCGCGAAGGGGCGCCGCATGACGTCGTATCACTCCATCCGCACCGACGTGATGAACGCAGGCGCGGAGTGGGTCGACGAATCCGTGGTGACCGATCAGGGATTGGTGACCAGTCGCAGCCCCAAGGATCTGGACGACTTCAACGCCAAGATGCTTGAGGAAATCGCCGAGGGCGAGCATGCGGGGCAGCACGCGTAGCTTGGCGCGAGGCTGGATTGATACGCGCGCGTTATAACGAGTTGTTGCGCGCCGAGCCGGTTACCGCGCGGGCGTAGTCGAACCGTGCGGAATAGCGACACCGCGCGTGTGAATCGGTTGCGTGCTGAGATCGACGCGCATCCGGTCGTGAACCTACCTCGCGCCGACCGCGCTTGCAGGAATCATTTTGATGGTCGTACCAGCTCCTGCTGGCGCAGCACAGCGGTAAACTCGCCCGCCGGTTCTGGCTTGCCGAAAAAATACCCCTGCATCGTCGTGCATCCGAGGGAGAGCAGGACACAGCGCTGGGCGTCGTTCTCGACCCCCTCCGCCACCGCGACGAGTCCAAGGCTGCTGGCCAGCGAAATGATTGATCCCGTGATCGACGCATCGCGGGCGTTGGTCGGCAGGTCGCGTACGAAATCACGGTCGATCTTGATCGAGTCCAGGGCGAAGCGCCGCAGGTGACTCAATGAAGAAAATCCTGTGCCGAAATCGTCGAGTGAGATACGGTAGCCTTCGTTGCGAAGATAGGCGAGCACGTCGTCGGCGCGCTTCGGATCGTCAATCAGTGCCGTCTCCGTTACCTCGAATTCGATCAACTCGGGGGAAACGCCATAGCGCTTCGGTATTGCCGCCGCCTCAATGATTGCCTCGCGATCACGAAACAACTGCGGAGAGAGGTTGATCGAGATCGGCAGCGCGACGAGCCCCTCGTTTCGCCAAGCCTCGAACAGCCGGGAGACCTCCTCCACCACGAAGCACGTGAGTGGGGTGGCCAGCCCGATGCGCTCGGCGAGCGTGACGAAGATCGCCGGAGCCACCACACCGTGTTCTTTGTGTCGCCACCGCACCAGCGCCTCCCCGCCGATCACCTCGCCGGTGCGCCCATCGACCTTCGGTTGGATGGCGACCGACAGCTCGCGTTCTGTGATAGCCGTGCGCAGACTTGACTCGAGCACGAGCCGCTGCAAAGACGCTTCGCTCATCCGCCGATCATAGAACTCGTACGCGTTGCGCCCCGCGTCCTTGGCCTGGTAGAGCGCAACATCGGCATGTTTGAGGAGCGTCTCGAATGTCTCCCCGTCCTCGGGGTATACCGCGATGCCAACGCTTGCCGACACGTGAATGGGGCCGGCCGATGACTCGACCGGGGCCTGCATCGCGTCGATCAACCTGCGTGCCACGATCGCCGCTTCCTCGCCCTCGGCAAGGTCAACGACCGCCAGCAGAAATTCGTCGCCGCCCATGCGCGCCACGCTCGATTCCGCCGAGCTTCCTGCCTCGCGGAGAAGCCCGTCATAGTCGCGGACCGCCTGGCGCAAACGTCCGCCGATCACCCGCAGCACGTCGTCGCCAGCTCCGTGTCCCAAGGTGTCGTTGATGCGCTTGAAGTTGTCGAGGTCCAGAACCATCAGCGCCAACCGGCCGCCATGGCGCCGCGCCAGCGAGATGGCGCCCCGAAGCTGGTCAACGAAGAGAAGGCGATTGGGAAGACCCGTCAGCGAGTCGTAGTAGGCGAGGGCGCGGATCTGCTCGCGCGACGCCACCATTTCGGTAAGGTCCTGAACCGTACCGAAGACGCGAACGATCCCGCCTTCGTTCCCGAGTTCCTCCTCTCCGTTCATCTGGATGACGCGACGTGGCGCGCGATCGTCCGCCAAGCGAAACTCCTGCTCGAATCGCCCTGCCTCATTCCCCGTCGCTGAACGCCGTCGCAGAACTCGGTCAAACGACTCGCGCTCATCCTCGGCGATGGCGAGGCGCACCCTGGCGATCGGACAGACACTTGCCGTCGTGCCGATGCCAAGCTGCCGAAAGGCCTCTGCCGATCCGATGAAAGCCCCCGATCGAACGTCATACTCCCAGTTGCCAACGTGAGCGATCCGTTGCGCCTCGGCAAGGCGTGTCTCGCTACGGCGCAGCTGCGTCAGGGTGTCGTGCGCGCGCAGCATGAAGCGCACGCGATGCGTCAGCAGCGAGGGGGCGATCGACTTGACGGCAAAGTCGTTGGCCCCCACCTCGAACGCCCGGCTGATCGCCGCCATGTCTTCGCGACCAGTTAACACCAATACTGGCGTCTCGGCGGCGCACGGCATGGCGCGCATACCTGCGCACACCTCGAATCCGTCCAGGCCTGGGAGGCCGAGGTCGAGGACGACGAGCGCGGGATGCTCGCGAGCAACTGCCTCCAGTGCTTCGTGGCCATCGGCGGCCTCGATCACCTCCAGCCCCGACGAACGCAGCATGCCGGCGAGCATCGCCCGCACGATCGGCTCGTCCTCCACCAAAAGGATGGGAGCGATTCTACTCATGGTGTACCAACGCTCTCGCTGACGGTTCGTCCATCGTGAGGGCCGCCAGCCGTACCTGCGCCGATTCAAAGTGACGTGCCGCATCACTGACGAGCGATATCAATTCGTCCCACGGCGCATCGTGCGAGGTGTGCTCGATGCGACGCAGAAGCTGCGACACGCGGCGCACGCCCAACATTCCCGTGGTGGACTTGAGGGAGTGCGCGAGACGATGCAGGGCGTCGCGATCCTCATTGGCCGCCGCCTGGCGAAGCTCGGCCAGCCGAGCCGGCATCGCGTCCAGCAGCGACGCGACCGCATCGCGTAGAATTTGTCGTCCTCCGGGAAAGGAACGGATGGTCTCGAGCGCCATCTCGTCGATCGAGTCGTCGCTCTGCTCCGCCCGCACCTCATCGGTCGGTTCGGCGCTGTGCGTAACGGTCGGGGTCGCGGTCGGGGTCGGCGTCGCGGTCGGCCCCAGCGGTTCTGACCCGACGACCTGCGGTATCCACGCCCGCAGGACGCGCAACAGCTCTTCACGCCGGAACGGTTTGGCGAGGAAGTCGTCCATACCGGCTTCGAGGCAGCGTGCGCGATCCTCATCGAGGGTGGCCGCAGTGAGCGCTACGATATGGGTGCGTCGGCCGAGATTCCCTTCGTACTTTCGGATCTCGCGGGTGGCCGCAATGCCATCCAGTATCGGCATCATTTGGTCCATGAACACCAGGTCGAACGGCTGGTCCTGCACCAGCGCGACTCCGGCCGCACCATGTTCGGCGACGTGCACGCTGAAGCCGAGCTCCTCGAGCATTGCGGCGATCACCCGCTGGTTGATCACGTTATCCTCGACGACCAGGATGCGTTGACCGGTCCAACGTTCCCCAGCGGCAGCAGCGACCGTGGCCGCTGCGCTCCCGCGCGGCGGGACTGGCCGCGGCGCAGCGATCAGCTGCACCAGCCGAGCTCGCAGTTCGCGCATGCGGGCGGGCTTCGTCATCACCGCGTTCACGGGTGCGCCGTCTTCGCGGGAATGCGAGACACCGCTCACGGAGCTGAGCAGCAACAGCGGCGTCCGCTGGATAACGGGATCGGCGCGCACGGCGCGGGCGACCTCACTGCCGTTCATTTCGGGCATCGTGTAGTCGAGGATCACGGCGTCGAACGGTGCGTACGCGGCCGAGTTGCGCAGGCGCTGAAGCCCGGTGGCGCCGTCGGCGGCCTCCTCGCTCGTCATCCCCCACGCCGCCAGCTGCTCGCGCAGGACCTCGCGATTGACCGAGTTGTCGTCAACGATGAGGACGCGTCGCCCCTCGAGGTGCTCGGCCCCCTCTTCGGGGATCATCGGCGACACGCGGGGCTCGAGCGCGAGGGTGAAGGTGAACGTCGACCCGATCCCAACTTCGCTCCGCAGGGTGATCTCGCCGTCCATGAGTTCCACAAGCTGCCGGCTGATGGCCAGCCCCAACCCCGTACCGCCGTATCGTCGGGTCGTTGAGCCATCGACTTGCACAAACGGCTCGAACAACCGGGCCGCATCGTTCGGGGCGAGGCCGATCCCGGAGTCGACTACGTCGAATCGATAGCTGGTCAACAGGCCCGAGCGACCGGTGGCGGACACGCGCACCGTGACCCCGCCGGACTCGGTGAACTTGATGGCGTTGCCAAGAAGGTTGACCAGCACCTGCCGCACACGTGTCACATCGCCGTGTACGCTGGTGGGGAGGTCGTTGGGGATGTGTACGATGAGGTCCAACCCCTTCTCGTGCGCACGCGGCGCGAGCATCTCGCAAACGTCTTCGATTTCGAATCGCAGGTCGAAGTCAGTGGGATGCAGTTCGAGCTTCCCGGCCTCGATCTTCGAGAAGTCGAGGATATCGTTGAGGATCTGGAGGAGCGCGTCGGCGGAGCGATGTGCGGTATCGACGAACTGGCGCGTGCGGTCGGGAAGTGGCGTGCGCTGCGTGAGTTCGAGCATTCCCAGCACGCCGTTCATCGGCGTGCGGATCTCGTGGCTCATGTTGGCGAGAAACTGCGACTTCACGCGGCTTGCTTCTTCGGCGCGCTCGCGCAGGCGGACCGCTTCCTCTGTCGTCTCGCGCAACTCACGCGTGCGCGCGTCCACGCGATCTTCGAGACCACGCTGGTACGATTCCACCTCGTCCCGCGACTCGCGCAGGCGCCGCACCATCGCTTCGAAGGAGCGCCCTAACTGCTCGACCTCGTCGCCGGTCGACGATGGCTCCACGTGCTCCAGTCTCCCGCTGGCCACGGCATCGGCAGCGTCGGCCAGTGCCTCGAGCGGACGGGTGACGCGGCGGGTGAGTCGCCGAGTGGCCCACAACCCGATCCCCAAGAGCACGAGCATGGTGACGAGCGCCGGGCCCAGCGCGCGGCGAAGGCGCTCCTGCACCGAGAGACTGCTCATGCCCAGTTGGACGTAGCCCAGCAGGTACAGTGGTTTCTGTGGTTGGTCCCCAAAGAGCAACTGCATCGACGTGTCCGGCAGCGACACGACAGGAGTCACGACTTCGGTGAAGCGTGCGCCCGTGTTTCCCGGTCGGGCGCGAGCCGCTGTCGAGTTTCCGGCGGACGGGCGCTCGAAAGGCGGGAGATCCTTCAGTTGGCGCCCGAAGCCCCGTTCGATCAGGGCGACGCCAGCGGTGTCGAGCACGCGCAGATACGCGACGCCGTCGATTGCATCCAGCCGTTGCATGAGCGGACGCAGCGACGACGGATCGCCCGTGTACAGGGCGAACTCGCTTTGCGCGGCGACGAGGGCCCCAATGGTCGCACTCCGCGCCGCGAGTTCGCTCTCCAGATGCGATGCTTCGCGAGTCAGCAGGACTGCGGTAGCCCCCACCATCGTGACGCTCACCGCTACGAACGTGAGCGTACTGAAGCGACGCGCCAGTCGGGACCCCGTCATCGGACCACCTCCACAGCGTTGCGGAGCGTTTCCGCGGTCAGGCGGACGTTCATGAGGTCCGCCGTGCGCGAGTTGATGGAGTACAGCACACGGCGCGGCGACTCCGGGCGCACCGCCGTCGCCGGCTCTCCGTTGAGGAGCCGCCACGCCTGTTCAGCGCACTGAGCGCCGATATCGTCGTAGTCCCGGTCGAGGGCGAGCAACGCGCCCGCGGTTACCCACGCACGCGACAACCCGATCAAGGGGAGCCGGTTGCGCAAGGAAAAGAGCAGGATCGAACGCGCCGTTTCCGCGGTCATCACCATGTCGTCCGCGATCCCCCACAGGACATCGGCTGAGTTGGTCAGGGCGGCGAGCGCTTCCGGGATCTGGGACGGCGTTGCGACGAGACGCTCCTGCAGCTGGAAACCCTGCGCCTTTGCCGCTTCGCGTGTGCGGGTCATGATCCGGTCATCGTCCCGGGCGCTGTAGACAACGCCAATGCGCCGCGCGTCGGGCGGAAGCAGGCGATGCAACCATTGCAGCTGTGTCTCGATCGGGAACTCCAATCCAACGCCAGTCCCGCGCGATCCGGTCGCCTCGGTCGGGGCGAGGACGAGCGCGGTGACGATCACGGCCTGCGGAAACTCTTTGCGAACTGCGGCCGCGGCCTGGCTGCCGACGGCGAAAAACAGCTCGACCGTTCCCCCGCGCAACGTGCCGAGCGAGGCACCGCTCGAGAGCGAGACTTCCGCCTTAATCCGCACGCCTCGTTTCTCAAGCGAACGTCGAAAGCCCGCCACGGCCTCACGGCTGGATTCACTCGCGGCGGACGTGACAATCACCACCGCTTGGTCGGCAGGAGGCACGAGCGTAGGAGCATCGGCCGTGATGCACACGGCGAGGGCAACGCGCAGTACGAACGAGGCGACCACTAGCGATTCCCGAGCTCGAACTGCACCCTGAAATTCCGCTCGGGTTGCGGGACAGAGGACTGTACAAAGTCGTCGCCGACGGGATCGGCGTATCGGGCGTCGAGCAGATTGTAGACTCCGCCCGACCGCCGTAGCCCCCGCACGCGCGGAACGCGCGCAGACACCCAGAGGTTGGCGAGTGTGTGCCCTGGAACGGTTACACCCGAGGCGGACAGTCGCGACGTCATCGATCGCAGCTCGACCGACCCGGTGACGGGTCCGCTGAGTGGCAGCTGGATGTTGGCGCTCGTAATGCGGCGCGGTGCGTTGGGCAGGTCCTCGGAGGTGGTCTGATCGCGGCCTCGCTGCCAGACGTGCGACAGCCGTGCCCGCACTCCATTCCACTCCGCCTCTGCCTCCACCTCCGCACCGGTCGCCGCAGCTGCCCCAAGATTCTGGAACTGCCCGACGACCTTCTCCTCGACCAGCACGTAATCGATCAGGGCCCTGACATCGTTGCGGAAGACGGCGCCTGTCAGCTTGAGATGTTGATTGAGCTGGTGCTCTCCGAGGAGTTCATAGGTGCGGATGCGCTCGGGGCCGAGCGATGGATTGCTTCGGACATCCGGCCCGATGTAGAGACGCTCATACACGTTTGGCGCGCGGAACGCCGTTCCGTAGAGCGCCTTGAGCGCCGATCCCGCACGAGGAGCGAAGATCAGCGCCAGCCGCGGATTGGCCGAGGTGCCGAAGGAATCGTAGTGGTCCACGCGGAGACCGGCGTTCACGAGCCACGTCTCAGCAATCCGGATTTCGTCCTGGACGAAGACCGCGCTGACTCCATCGCGTTCGTCGCTGAAGAAGGTGATGTCCCCCCCTTCGCGATAACCTTGCTCCTGCGTGAAGTTCTGGGTGCGCTGCGTGCCGACGACGAACCGATGCCGGTCCCACGCGGTTGCGGTGTACTCCGCCTCGATCACTGCCCAGCGACCGCGCGACCAGTCGGAGGTCGGTTCGCCGCCGTAGACGTAATTGCCTGAGTAGCTGTAGTCGTTGTAGCTCCCGCGCAGGCGAAGCGATCCGCGACTCCCGTGCGGTTGCGTGTAGGTCATCCCCAGCATCCCCTGGTGATCGGCGAACGCGCTGCCGGGCACAGCGAAGTCAACACCGTAGCGGGCGGTGGCCAAGTCTTTGTCCCGGGCATTGATGGCCCCCGTGGCTTGGAATCGTCCCCAGTCGAGGCGCACCCTGGCATGGTCGCGCGCTTCCCCGTCGAGTCCGCGTGCCCAGCCGCCTGTCGCGTTCGCGTCCAACTCCGGAAAGTAGAAATCGCGACCATCGCTGCGTCGGTGGGAGACGTTCGCCGATATCTCCGCGCCATTCCCGAAACGCTCGCCAAAGGCGACGGCCGCCTCGCGCGTGCCGAACGATTCCATGCTCATCCGGGCCCGCACGCCACCCAGTGCCCGTCCCCGCGTCGTCACGACGTTGATGACGCCGAAGAAGGCGCTGTTGCCATACAGCGACGAGGCGGGCCCGCGAATGATTTCGATGCGTTCGATGTCGTCCACGTGCACCATCGACTCGGAACCGATCGTCCCGCTGTCGTAGATGTTCTCGTTGGTGCGATATCCATCAACGATCAGGAGCAGGCGCGAGTTGTAATCCCCGGAACGGCCAAAGGCGCGGGCGCCGAGCGAGGGGTAGAGCCCATCCTGGACGACATAGAGCCCGCGGACGCCGGCCAGCACGTCGGCGAGCGATCGCCATCCATGGGACGCGAGGTCGTCCCGCGTGAGCACGGTGACCGAGGCCGGCGCCTCCGTGCTCAACTGGTCGAAGCGCGACGCGCCGAACACCGTCGGGAGGTCCTCGAGCAGCAGCGCGTCGGTGGCGCGCGCGCGCGCTGATTCGCCGGCCGACTGTGCATCAGCGGCAGGCGCGGTGAGGAGCATGACAGCCACTACGGCCGCCGAGAGGCGTCTCGCAGGGGTCATGTTCGTCGCGCGTTCAGCTGAGATACCGGCCGGGTGCATATTCGCTTGGGCAGAGGAAGCTTCGGGTGGGTAGGCCCGGCCGCGCCTCGCACACGCATCGGCGGGCGCACGGGGGACCCGACTACCGACATGGACGCGCTGGCTATCGACAGGATCACAGCAAGAGTGTCGGCAGGCATTACCGGCGGCTGTAATCCGGGCGCCCGTGAACCCCGCCTGCATGTCGGGCGCGGCGCGCCAGGTCGCGGTCGTCAACACACCCGCTTGCCGCTGCTCGCGAGGCAGCGGATCGCTGTCCATACTGAGGGCACCCCCTCGAACTCGTTGTGTTACCAGGAACGACCGGCGTCCGGGTGCGTCGTCGCCTCACCTCACCTCACCTCACCTCACCTCAACGACGATTCCATGCTGCTCCGTACCACGCTCGCCTACGCTGCGACCGCCATCGTCGTGTGTGGCGTGCCGGCCATCGCCGCAGGTGCCCAAGCGGCAGACACGCTCGCGTTCTGGACCGCGCGTCGTGCGACGGTCGAGGCCTCGGAGTCGCTGGCACGCGTGCGGATCGGCATCTGGGACAGCGGGGTTGATACGACGCTGTTCCGTACCCAGCTGGCGCGTGACGATTCCGGGCACGCGCTGATACGGGGCTATGATCCGTTCAAGCGGCGGCAAGACACGCCGATGGCCGTGATACCGCCGGCACTCCTCGCTCGTCAGGACGAGCTCAACCGGGTTCTGCAGAGCCTGGACGACATGGACGGCGGCGTGCAGAGCGCCCGCGCGCAGGCGTTGAACGCGCGACTCGACAAGCTGTCGAAGGCGGAATCGGACCTGTTCGAGGCGGACATCAACCGCTGGAGTGGGTACACGCACGGCACCGCGGTCGCGGATATCGCGCTGGCCGACGGAGCGCCGGCTGAGCTGATCATTTCGCGAATGGAATGGTGGCACGGCACACCGCCCGTGCCCTGTTGGACGCGTGCCCTCGCCGAACGGGAGGCGGAGTCGATGGGCGGCGCGCTCGCGTTTCTTGTGGCGAACGGCGCGCGTGTCGTGAACATGTCATGGAGCCGTTTCGAATCCGGCTACCTGAGCAACTTGGCGTCGTGCGCACCGGATATGCCGCTCGCTGAGCGACAGGGGCTGGCGCGCTTCACGGTGGACACGATCCGCGCCGTGCTCCGCGAGGGCATGGCGCGCGCGCCGCACGTGCTGTTCGTCGGTGCGTCGGGTAATAGCGGCAGCACCATCAGCAACGCGAACTCCGGCACGCGTTTCGCTGCGCCGAACTTTCTGCTCGTGGGCGCCGCCGATCGACTTGGCGCGACCGCGAGCTTCTCGAACACCGGGCCCGAAGTCGCGTTGTACGCGAACGGTGACCGTGTGCTGTCGCGACTGCCCGGTGGCGTCGTGTCGTATCCCAGCGGCACCTCCATGGCCGCGCCGGTGGTCGTGAACGCAGCGGTGCGACTGCTTGCCGTGAACCCACGTCTCAGCGGCGCGGAGGTTCGTGTGCTGCTTGAGGAGACGGCGGATCGAAATGGCACCGGGCACAAGGTGCTGCACGCGGCACGGGCGGTGGGGGCGGTCAGGGAGCGAAGGTGACGGGGGGCGGCGCGTGTATCGCGTTGGTGCTTCGCCATCGCCAGATGCGCAGTTGCCGATGGTGAGGCCAGCTGCTGCTCGATCTCGATGGCATCGGCCCAGCCGGACCGCCGAGTGCACATCTCGTGCGTGGACTATCGGTTGAAGCGGTACTCGTGTCGGAACACCCACGGCGCGTCGGCACTGAACTGCACTTCCTTCAAAATGTGTAGCTCGCCTGCCGCAACGGTAATCGTTTCCCGGATGCGTGCTGTCTTATCGTCGTCTTGTCCAGTCATCTCGACGATGAGGCGTAACGTACTGCTGCCGCTGAATTGTTGAACGGCAAACGTTGACGCGACACGCGTTCCGTCCGTGGGTCCCCACCGCAGTACTCGCGCACGGTCATTCAGCGAAAAGGTGTCGCTGGAACGCACGGTCTTACCCGGGCCGTCATCGTAGATGAAGTCGAGACGCACGTTTGTGGAGTCGGCTGCCGCCGTTGCTTCGATCACGGTTGGCAGCGTTACAAAGCGCGTACTGTCTTGATAGTCACGGTATCGCAGCGTTCCCGTCCATGTACCGCCGAGCGCGGCGTGCATCGCCTTCGACGAGGGGATCGTTTGTGCGGCTACGTGCGTGGGCAGCGTTCCGGTCAGCACCAGCATTGCGGCGACCGTGAGGAAAAGACGTAGCATCAGGGCTAGAGTCGGAGTAGGCGGATGGGCGTGACCTGAAAGGGCTCGTGACTGAGACAGCGCTTGCCTCTCGAAGGTTTGAATGATCACGCGCCCAGAACTGTATCCTTTTTTTGGGCTGCGCCGGAGCGGTGCGGGGGGAGGCGAAGGACGGCGGAGTGAACAGCTCGCTGGACCTCCCCTATTGCGCAGCACCCCAATCCACGCCAAATCCACGCTACGCGCGACGCCCTCCCCTCCCTGCGTCCTCCGCCGCTTCGCCTCCCTTGCTCCCGAGGTTTGAATGCGCACGCGCCCCTGCATGATCAGCGGCTTCACACACGGCTTCACACGCGGCATCTCCACCGCCCCCAAGCCCGCGCTGCGGTTCGCCTCCTTCGCCACGCTCGCCGTCGCACTCGCTGCCGCACCGGTCGCCGCGCAGTTCGGCATGTCCGGCTTGGGTGGTAGCGCGGCCGGTACCTCGCCCAGATATGGCATCCTCATCGGTACTAACCTCGCCAGTATCTCCGACGCCGACGACGGCATCGCCGCGGTGGTGGGCGCGGCGTACGACAAGAAACGACGCGTGGGTCTCAATGCGGGTGTCTTTCTCAACATCCCGCTGCGTGGCGCCTTCTCGCTGCAGCCCGAAGCGCACTATTCACAGCAGGGCGTGCAGTACGAAACCTCCCTCACATCGCAGGCGCAGTCGGCGTCAATCAAGATCGACTACGTGCAGATCCCGCTGTTGCTGCGCGTCGATGTCGGATCCAAATCTTCATCCATTCACCCAATCCTTTTTGGCGGCGCGAGTGGTGCGTTTCGTATTTCCTGCGACGTGAGCCTGGGCGCCGGCAGCACGAAGGTTTCCGAGGCATGCAACGAGAACACCACCTCGAGCGAGCCTGATCCGGTCAAGAAGTACGACGTGAGTGCGGTCGGTGGCGCAGGGCTGGCGGTGAACGCACTGGGACGTTCATACGCGCTCACGATTCGTTATGCACAGGGGCTGGCGAATATCAACACCGACAATTCGAGCAGCAGTGCGAAGAACTCGGTGATCTCGGTGCAGCTGGGGATTGGTTTCTGAAGCAACCACATCCCTCGCGCGCGCGGTTGGGCGATCCTTCACATTCTCGATCTGGGTAGATTACATCAGCACTTGGACAGTGCGTGTATACCTCACGCTTACGACACTCTAACCGCGTGACACAGTCCTAGCAGGCACTCTTCGTTGTGCGTTCCTTCATCAACATGTTGCCGGAGCTCCACTTTATGAAACGTCTCTACGCGGCCATGCTCCTGCTGGCGCTGCCCACCTTTGTCGCTGCTCAGCAGCCTGCTGCTCCCCAGACCGATCCCATCACGGCCGCGTTCCGTGGCCGCCTCACCACGCTGCACCGCAACTTGGCGCAAGCGTTCGACTCCATTCCGGGCGACAAGTTCGGCTACAAGCCAACGCCGGCGCAGCTCACGATCGGGTACATCGCGCAACACCTTGCGAACGACAACTACCTGTTTTGCAGCAACTTCGGCGACATGAAGCCGACGCGCTCGAACATGGAGTTGACGACACCGGATTCAGTGAAGGCTACCTGGCCGAAAGCCGAGCTGTTGGTGCAGCTCAAGGCTGCCAACGCCTTCTGCGAGAGCGCGCTCGCGCAAGTAAACGACCAGAATATCAGCGCAGCGGTGACGATGAGCCTCCCGAATGGTCAGACACGGCCGACCACTCGTATTGCCATGGTGCTCGGCCACGCGCTCGACAACGCCGACCACTATAGCCAGCTGGCAAACTACATGCGCCTCAACAATATCCTGCCCCCGACGGCGTTGCCGCGTCCGGCCGCGCGCTGACACATCGTCGCTGCACGATGATCAAGCCCGGCGGCAGCGTCGCATTCGATGTTTGCCGAGCTCACGAGCGCTTCCGGTGGCAACCGTCTGGAGGACGGTCCGATCTACGCCGAGCAAGCGTTGCGTCTTGTCTCGTTCGTGCAGCCTAAGCCTCGTACATCGTCTCCCCACCCACGACCGTCCGCACGACCGCGATGTCCTTGATTACCTCGGGCTTTACGGTATGCGGATCGTCGGCGAGCATCACGAAGTCGGCCAGCTTGCCCACTGCGATCGAGCCCTTGCTCGACTCTTCATGCGATGCATACGCGCCGTTGTACGTATTCACACGAATCGCTTCGCTGACCGAGATGCGCTGATTGGCACCCCACGTCGTGCCGTCCCATCCCGTGCGGGTGACCATGCCTTGCATGCCCATGAGCGGCGCGATCGGGCCAGGTGTGAAGTCCGAACCGGCGGCTGCCTTCACTCCCGCATCGAGCAGCGTGCGATAGGCCATGCACCGCTTCATCAGCGATTCGCCGTAATACGGAAACTTGTCGCTGTTGTAGTACGCGTACGTCGTGAACATTGACGGGATCGCGTCGAGCGCCTTGATGCGCTTTACCAGCGCATCGTTGATGAGCGTGCAGTGCGTGATCTTGGGGCGCGCGTTGGCGCGCGGCGCCTTCTGCATCGCGCGTTCGAACGCGGTGAGGTACATGCCGATCGCGACGTCACCGTTGGCGTGGCAATTCACCTGGATGCCTGCGCGATGCACGCGTTCCACCCACGCGTCGAGTACGTCCTGCGACTCGGTGATGTTTCCCTTGTAGGTCGTGCCAGCGTACGGTTCGCTGAGTGCCATCGTACGCTCGGAGAACGACCCGTCGACGGTATGCTCCGACGTTGCGCCAAAGCGAATCCAGTCGTCACCGAAGCCGCTGCGAATGCCGTTCGTGATCATCGCCTCGAGTACGCGTCCGGTGGCCTCGTAACTCACGCGATGCTTCAACTCGCCTCGCGCACGTACGTCCTGAATGGTGGCGAGATCGCCACCCTCGTGATGCACCGTGGTGAGTCCGTATCGCGCGAACTGCTTGGAGATGTGCGCGAGTCCATCGCGATCACGCTGCTCGGCTTGGACCGAAGAGTAGACCGGACGCGTGCCTGCCGCGTTGAGCGCACCCATCGCGCGATCCGTGACGCGACCGTTCAGCTCTCCATTGGCGTCATGATCGAAGGTCCCACCCTCGGGCGCACGCGTCTCTTTTGTGACCTTCGCCAGTTCGAACGCCTTGCTGTTGTAGAACGCCGTGTGTCCGCCGCGATGCCGCACGACCACCGGATGCTCGGTGCTTACCAAATCGAGGTCGGCGCGCGTCAGTAACCGCTTGTCTTTGAGCTTCGTATCATCGTGGAAGTAGCCCGACACCCAGCTCCCGGGCGGCGTTTGCTGCGCACGTGCGCGGAGCTTCTCGATGATGCTCGCAATGGTCACGAACTCCACTTCGAACGGATTGCCGACGAGTACCTCGTACAGCAGCCATTCACCGCGCGGGTGATTGTGCGTGTCGATGAAGCCCGGCACGACGGTCATCCCCTTCGCATCCATTACCCGCGTCCGCCTGCCCGACAGCGACCTGATCTCACTCGACGTTCCGACCGCAACGATACGACTGTTGCTCACCGCGAACGCCTCGGCGCGAGGCGTGACCGTGTCCATCGTGTAGACCTTGGCGTTGATCACGACCAGGTCGGGGTCGATGGCGCGATCAGCCCATCCGTGAGGCGACGACGACGATGCGGCGCCAAGCAACGACGGCGAGAGCAGGCCGGCCGTGGCCGCAGCCGACAGACCCATGAACTCGCGGCGGGAACGCTTGTCAGTCATCGTCGGTCCGGGGGGCGAGTGGAGCGCGAAGGGATTGTCCGCGTGGATTGCGCGGTGAGAGAGAAAATGGAGTGAAGGGCCGCCGGTGGTTAGAGCTCCCGGCTGAGACACCGCTACTTTTGGCTGCGATCCGCGACGCGCTACAGCAGCCGGAACGGCAGAATACGGAGCGGAGCGATGAGCATGGGTGACACGCATGCACCGGACACGTCGGAGGAGGTACAGGCACAGCACATCGGCTGTACGTCCACGAGCACAGTCTCGATGTTGGTGCGGATGGGATACGGGTGATTGCGCGCGTGGTGGGGGCAGTCGTCGAGTAGCTTTACGCACAGTCAAGGTGTTTACGCGGGCCACAAGGCGTGTGTCCGTAACGTCGTTTATCACTCACGTCGTCGAGTCTACCCATGTCCAACTCGTTCCGCCGGTCAGACGCGAGCGCCGTCGTCGGGCGTATCTTCACGCGTGTCGCAGTTGTGGTGAGCGCTCTCGCACTGGCGGCGGCGCCGGCATCGGCCCAGCCTGCGGCGCCCATTGTCACGCTCACGCGACTGTCGTGCGGCACCAACGCCGCACCCACCGATGTGGGCCAGCGCTTCTCGGACACGTACGCGTTCAGCGGCCTCATGGTCCAGCTCACGTACAGCTGCTACCTCATCCGCCACAACAACGACTACCTGATCTGGGACGCCGGCTTCGCAACCGGCAATACGCCCACCGCTCCCAAGCAAAGTCTCTTGGATCTGCTGACGACGCTCAACGTCGCTCCGGCCAGCGTAAAGTTCCTCGGCATCAGTCACTATCATGGCGATCACGTTGGTCAGGCGCCTCTGTTTCCGCAGGCCACGCTGCTCATCGGCAAGGGCGACTGGGACGTAATTACCAACCCCAAGCCTGCTCCCGGCATCAACGCAGCACCGTTCGCGCCGTGGATCTCCGGTGGTGGAAAGGCCGAAGCACTGACGGGCGACAAGGACGTGTTCGGCGACGGCTCCGTCATCGTGCTCGACATGCCGGGGCACACGCCGGGACATCGAAGCCTGTTGGTCAAACTGCGCGAAATGGGCAACGTACTCATCACCGGTGATCTTTCGCACTTTCGCGAGAATTACGAAAGCAACGGCATACCGACCTTCAACACGGACCGCGCGGCATCGCTGGCGTCGATCGATCGTTTCAAACAGATCGCGAAGAACCTCAAGGCGACGGTCATCATTCAGCACGATCAGCGCGACGTCACGAAGCTGCCGGCATTTCCGGCAGCGGCCAAGTAACGATCTTGCCGCTGCAACGGCAAACCGTCGAGGCGTCACACCGCATGACGTGCGCGAGATCGCCCTGTCTCGCTCCCCGACGCCGGTGAGCGTGCCAACTAGTTCGCCGTCGAGGTGAGGCTGGGGGGTGACCATTTGGACGCAGCGGCTCGACACGATGCTGCGCACGCGCGTGCCGCACTGACAGGTGGTGCGCGGCAGAGCCATGCGGTTACCCGCGTACTGTCCCGGTCGGCGCCGACTGTTCAATGAACGTACGGGTCCCGGGCGAACTGGTAACCACACCCTTGATGGTGCGACCGACGTACGTGCGCTTAGTCGGCCAGTAGCACCGGACCGTGTTCGGCAGTGTACTCGAAGATCTGCGCTCACAGCTCCACCTCGGTGCGACCATCGCGCAGCAGCTTTCTGGTCTCGGCCGTCATCAGCGGGGCCAGTGCGCCGGCGTGCGTACGGAAGGCGCCGTGAATGCGGCAACGATGCGTCGCGCGTGCTTCGTGGCTTGTTGTGCGTCACGCCCTGAACGCAGCGTAGCAGGCCACCACCGCTTCGAGGGCGGCGGCCTTGCTCATCAAATCTTAGGTGGTGAGCGCTGCTTCGGTCGCGGGATTGATCGTGGTACTGGTGGGCGCGATGTCATGTTACCGCCAGTGTTGTGGACTCATACACACCAAACCGGTGAGCATGCGCTACGTCAACGGTGTCGTGGCGGTCGTCATTCCCCATGGCAGCGCACGGACCAGCGCCAACTTCGTTCGCGTGACCAACACGTTCGAGATCGCGCCGAGCATCCGTGTCATGCGAAATATTTCAGCGAACGAGCAGTTCAGTGAAACGCCAGACGTCTCGCTGGTCAGCGCGTGCGTTTAGCGTGCGATCTGTAGCGCACCGCGCGGCGTTGTTCTCGATCACGGCCGCTGCACAAAGTCACGCAGTTCGATCCGGCGCTCACGCGTAGCCGCGTCGTAGCTGTAGGCATACACGGTTGGGTAGGCGCCGGCGCGAGGATACTTAGCTGGCGTGATGATCTTAATCGTGGTGTCCGGCTTGGCCAGCAGGAAGGCGCGCGTCATCATCGGCTCGAGGAAGATCATGCCGCCGTCGTAAAAACCGTAGATGAACGTGGAGGCGAAGGGCGCTCCCTGCAGCTCAGGCGCATTGGAGGCAGCAGCGTGCACCCCCATTCGCGGGATCGCTGCTGGATCGAGTGTGTATCCGGTCGGGAGCGTCTCTGCGGAGGGTTGCCGTGCCGTTTTCGCCGCGAATAGCGGATCGGCAGGCGTGATTGCGTCGCGCTGCTGCGCGGTGATCGTATAGAAGTGCACGTCGAAGTGCGGCACGGTATAGATGTTCATCGGCGGATGCCCGACCGGCTGCCAGTTGACCGCCACCTGGGAGAACACCAATGTCGGCGCCGCGGCAGGAAGGGGCAGGATGAACTCTTGACTCGTCATTGGCGGGAGCTGCGTCGGCAGGCCGTCCAACGCGGCCTCCGACAGCACGACGGCCACCGACACCACGGTTGTGCCCTGCACCCGCACTTCTGTTCGCGCGGTGCCGTTCCCAAACGTTACGTCGGATCCCTTGAAGGTCTCCACCGGGGCAGCAGTTGGTGCGTCGGCAGCGCACGAAATGAGCCCCGCGAGCGCCAACCCGACGAGGGGTACCATGGACACGCCGACAACGTACCGTCCGGCGCTACGGCTACGGCGGTTCGAGATTGACGATCGCGGCGAGAAGTGTGACATCTAAGCCTCCTGCTGATTGGTGAGACGCGCCGGGGATCCGTGCGCGATTTCCGTCCGGCGCTCTTGCTGGGGCGCGTCGGCAGCGGCTACTTACCGAGATGTGGTCAGCGCGCGGTCAGTTCTTCGTCAGGCGAGTGGGATTGAGGCAGCCGTGTATCGTCTGATCACGTTCGGTGGGCTCAACGTCGAGCGTGACGGGGTGCCAATGCCCGCAATGGCGGCGCAGCGCAAAGCGCTTGCACTGCTCGCGATCGTTGCCGCCAGCGGCCCCGGCGGTGTCCCGCGCGATCGACTGATGGCGCTGCTCTGGCCTGAAAGTGACGCTGATCGGGCGCGCGGCGCGCTCAAGCAGATGCTCCACTCGCTGCGACGACAGCTCGGTCCCGACGATGTCCTGACAGGCACCGCGGCGCTGACGTTTGACGCGCAGCATATCGACTCTGACCTCGTCGCCTTCATGACGGCGCGACGCACCGGTCGCCCGGACGTCGCCATCGCGCTGTATACCGGACCGTTCATGGACGGCGTTCACGTGGACGGCGCGGGCGAGTTCGAACGGTGGACGGATGGCCATCGTCGCCAACTTGCCGACGAGTTTGCGGCGGCGCTGGAAGAAGTCGCGCGCGACGCCGGAGCGCGCGGCGATCAGGGCGCTTGCGTGGCGTGGTGGCGCCGGCGACAAGCGGTCGAGCCGTTGAGCAGCCGCGTGGCCGTTGCGCTGATGCAGGCGCTCGATGTTGCGGGCGACCGTCCGGCGGCGCTGCGGCACGCGCGCGTGCACCAGGCCCTTGTGCAACAGGAGTTTGGAGCATCGCCCGACCCCGCTATCACCGCGCTCGCGGCCACGATCGCGTCAGGCCAGACCGAGCGTCATGCCGTCGACGGTTGGGTCGCCGACCCGGCGCGGCGGGTGGAGACGGTCGCGATTGAGCAGCGTGCGATCGAACCGACTGCGATCGCGGACACACCGACCGCTGCAGCCGGGGTGCTGCAGCCATCGGCCGATGCACGGTCGAACCGCAGCAGTTGGAGGACGGCGCGGCGGGCCGCGATCGGGCTGAGCGCGGCGGCCGCGATCGCCACCGGTCTCTGGTGGACTTCGCGCGACCTCGCCGACGGGTCGGCATTGGTGCCCAATGCTCCGGTGGTGGCGCTTGACCCCAAGCGCGTTGCCATCGCGGTTTTCGAGAACCAGACGGGGGACAGCACACTCGCGTCGCTGGGATTGATGGCCTCGGATTGGGTGACACAAGGTCTCGCGCGCACGACACTGGTGGATGTGCTCGACGCCGGAACACTCTACGCGCAGGGCCACGCGCCCCCCAGCGAGCGCCCGGACGCACGCGCAATGGCGCGCCGTTCCGGCGCCGGACTCGTCGTCGAAGGCCGGTACTACCGCACGGCAGACACGCTACGCTTCACGGCGAGCGTCGTCGATGTCGGCACCGGTCGCGTGCTCCGTCTCGTCGATCCGATCGGCGCGCCGGTGGCTGACCCGCTGGCAGCAGTCGACGAACTCCGGCAGCGTCTCGCGGCGGCACTCGGCACAATTGTCGACCCGCGCGCGAGCTATTTCGCGACACCATCCATGCGGCCCCCGCGCTTCGACGCGTATGCGGAGTACGTCGTTGCGCAGGACCTGTACTGGCGCGGCGCGTTCGCCCCGGCGTTCCCGCACTTTCGGCGGGCGGCCGAACTCGATCCCGCGTTCGACGCGGCAGCCGCGTGGCTGACGGTGAACGCGGTGGGTATCGCGCGCTGTGACATTGTCGATTCCGTCACTACGGCACTGAACGCGCGCGCGATGCCGCTCGGACCATGGGAACGGTCCACGCTGAATGTGTCAAAGGCACGGTGTGCGAGCGATTGGGAAGAGCATAATCGCCTGCAGCGCGCACGGCTCGAACTACAACCCGGCTCATCGCACGTACGATGGACGTTGGCTGTCGGATACCGGCAACTCCGCACGCCGGCGCAGGCAATCACGCAATTGACGGCGATCGACCCCGAGCGCGATCTCGCCTGGATGTCGGACGACGCCAAACTTCTCTACTGGCGCGAGCTGTCCGCCGACTATCACGCACTCGGCGACTTCGGGAGCGAGCTCGCGAACGCCGTTCGTCTGACCCGGGAAGCACGCGCGCCACTCGCGGCGGCATACATCCGCGCGCGTGCACTCGCCGGCGCAGGGCGCGCGGTCGAGGCGCTTGCTTCGCTGGACAACATCGATGCACTGCCACCTGAACCGGCGCTGGTCGCGGGCATTACGGGCGGATGGATGCGCGCACCCGAACTGGCGACGCCGGGATGGGTCATGTTTCAGGTGGCCACGGAACTCGCCGCGCACGGCGCGCCGGCGTCTGCGTCGCGTGCGGCAGCCGACCAGGCGATCGCGTGGTTCATGCGTCGTGCCAGCACAGGACCACTGCCGCCAGAGCAGCGCTTCATCCTTGCACATGCCTTGATGCTGGTCGGTCGAGCGCGCGATGGTCGTGCGCTGCTCGATACGCTGGTCCGCGCGTCGCCCAAGGTGATTGGGTTACGTGGTGCGCTGGGGGCACTCTACGCCGCATCGGGCGACGCGATCACGGCGCGTCGGACCGCCGCATGGCTGGCCGCGCAGCCTCCACAATTTCCAGTTGGAATGCCGACATTTTATCGTGCGAGCATCGCATCACTGCTTGGCGATGCGGGTGCAGCGCTCGATTTATTGGAGGCGCTGCCGAACGGCGCCCATCCGTACGACGTCGGACTGCTGCACGCCGATCCTGCGTTTTCCGCGCTCCGCGGCGATCCTTGGTTCGTGCGTCTGGTGCAACCGCGAAAGTAGCACGTACATCGACCGAGTCGCGTCCGGCAGCATTCAACGTCGCGCCGCTTCAATCGTGCCCACCGCGACGTCTTCCACCTTGCCTTGCCGCCAATGACCCCACCAACAAAGGCAACCGATTCCATACCATCCCGTCCGCCCAACGTGCCGCGGCGGGGCAGTCGGGGCACGCTGCTCGTGCTCGTGGTCGTTCTCGGTGGCATGGGAATGTTCGTCGGCATGCAGATGGGCTCATCCGTCCGACGCGCGGGCGCCGAAGGGCTCGGGCTCGCGTGGTGGGAGAACCTGATCCTGCTCGGGACCTGCTTGAGCTCCCTGCTGCTCGTCCTGCTGGTCCACGAACTCGGCCATCTGACCGGCGGCCTGCTGGTCGGGTTCCGTGCCTTTCTGTTAATCGTCGGTCCGATTCGACTCGAACGCGCCAGTCGGGGCTGGAGGGTCGCGCTGAACACGAACATGGCGCTTTTTGGCGGACTCGCCGGATCCGCTCCAACCGATGGGCGCCACCTCGCGCGACGAACGGCGGTCATGGTCGCCGGCGGGCCCATGGTAAGCCTGCTCGTCGGCATCGGCGCCGCCGTTGCGCTCGTCGCGCTCGATCTGCTACCTCTTGACCGCGACACACCGTTCAGCAGCGTGCTGTCAGTGTTTGGATTGCTGTGCGTTGGCGGCACGTCAGCGGCGATCGGCGTCGTCACGCTGATGCCGCTCACGACGTCCGGCTTTCTGAGCGATGGAGCGCGACTGCTGCGCCTCATCTGCGGTGGTCCCGTTGCGACGAGCGACGCGGCGATTCAGGCGATCGTAGGCGCGAGCCTTTCGGGCGTTCGTCCCCGGGATTGGGATCCCCAGTTGCTCCAGGCGGCGTGCGCGCTCGTCGACGGCTCGGTGTTCGAGTTCACCGCTTGGCAGCTGGCGCAAATGCACGCCGCCGATGCGGGCAAGACCGAAGAATCGTTGTATCAGTTGCGACAACTGCTGCCCCATATCGATCGTATGCCCGCATCGCTGACCGCGGCTATCCACCTCGACGCGGCGCGGCAGTTCGCAATCGCCGGCGCCGTGGCCGAAGCCCGTGCACAGTTCGCGCTGGCTACGGGGCCTACTATCGCCGCACCCTACCTGAGACCCTTCGCCGAAGCGGCACTGCTGGCAAGCGATGGCCGACGGGCGGACGCGATGGCCATCGTGCCGACGATCCGCGCGCATCTCGAGCAGAGCATCGATCGCGGTGCTGCGCAGTGGCTGACCGACTCCCTCATCAGCGTGGAGCGCACGCCATCGATGCAGGACGCATCGTGATCGGCCGCCAAACAACCATCGCCCTAGTACCGTATGCGCGGACGAACAACCATCGCACGAGATGCACGGACGCCAGACTGGTGGGCATGCGACTTTCGGTGATCGACCGGTCGTCCGCCTTGATGGCTAGCTGACTCTCGCGCTGGTGCAGATTGAGGCCGATGATATCCAAGAGGACTGGCGTTCCGGTGTGCACCCCTGCCGGCAAACAGTGAGCGCGTGGATAGTGGTGGGGCAGTGCGAGGCTCCACGAGACCGCGGAGGACCAGCCACCGCTTCACACCGACTATCCCGTGGCATAGACACTGGAGTTGACGTAGGCATCCATCGCGTCACGCGCGTTTATCAGCCACAGCGCATATTTCCACCATGCATTTCTTGGTTCAGACCTCAGCTGACGTTGCTTTCAGCGCCCACGCCTACGCCGAGTGAGAGAGCGATGACCAGACGTTCGCGTCGTGCAGTATCGCTGATCAGCGCCATCGTGTTGATCGCTGGCAGCGTGGTCGCGCTTCGTATGGCGTAGCACCTGTACGGACATGACCAGAAGGTCGACGTGTTTCACATCGTAGGCGTTCCCGCCATGGCTCCCCACGTGTTGTCTCGCACCATAAGAAATCGCCGATCGTCGGGCGTGATATCAAAGGTGCCACCCAACGATGATCCCGCACGAACGTCGTCCGGGATGGCGAATAGCACGCGGGGCGGTTGAGCCA
>JBBQSM010000025.1:0-35708 GCA_038234895.1 Gemmatimonadales bacterium | reverse complement strand
TCGTCGCGCCACTGCGGCGACTGCCGCTTGCGCGCCAGCCGTGCGGCGCGCGGGCGGGCGCCAAGGCTGCGCGAGCTGTCGATGAGCAGGATGGCCAGCAGCAGGAGCACGGCCGCGGCGAAGGCGGCGAGCAGGCGGGTGACGAGAGCGCGGAGCAGGGAAAGGGTGGGCGGAGGATGAGCGATGAGTCGGCTAGCTCAGCGAAGCAGCGCGGGATCTCTGACGAGAACAGACCACGCCCTGCTTCGACACCCACATGCAGGCGAAAATTGTGGACGTGCGACTCGACGTGGAGACTCGGTGGATGACCCGGGGCGCCGTTCTGGACTGTGGTATGGGTTGTGCTTGGAGTACGAACGTTGGGACCGTGAACTTCGAAATCCGCGATGATTTCTTTCACGCAGGCGCGTCTTGTTGGGCGTACGCGCCGGATCTGAGTGATCCGTACTCCACCAGCGGCTCTTGTGGTCCGAACACCAGCTATCTGTGGGGTAACCAGTGGCAGACGCTCACGCTTGACTACGCGCCCGAGTATTTCTCGATGGGACTTGTGTACGAGGGAGATCCGTACGCACATGACCTTCAGCTCGCCTTGGTAAGTCCCGAGCCGTCGAGCTACGCGCTGCTCGCGGCCGGTCTGATGGCGATGGGCGCGGTTGCACGGCGTCGGCGAAAGATCACCGTGTACAGATCACCGTGCAACGAGGATCGGATCGTGCTTCATGGCTTCCCACCTGCACCACACCCTCGTGCCACGCCTGTCGCGAGTCGCTGCGCGCACTCCAGCACCTCATCGCGCCCGGCACGAATACCGCGAACGGTGGGCGTCACGCGCACATCGGGCGCCAGCCCAGCGCCTTGCATGCCGATCCCGTCTGCGCTCAGCGCGACCATGCCCGTGAAGCCAAACCCGACGCGGCCGGGCACGGTGAACGTGGTCACATCGCCGTTCGCACCGGCAGTGTTGCTACCCACCAGTGTGGCTTTTCCGACGGTACGATAAAACAACGCCGCCTGCTCGGCCTGACTCATGGCGCGCTCGTCGATCAGCACGTACACGCGCCCTGCGAACGGAGGTCGTCCGTCGGGCTCGACGTACTGCGCGAACTCGGTGAACGGTGCGGTGGTCTGCGAGATGCCAGGTACAATCAGCCGCGCGGTATTCTGGCTTGGCGATTCGATCACAGGCTGGCGGATCCGCGACGCGACCATGCGCCGGTCGGTGAGCCGACGTGCGATAAACGGATGCGTGCCCTGCGGATAGCCGCGCAGGTCGAGAATGAGCGCGCGTGCATCGCGGAACCGGGCGAACATACTGTCCACCTGACTTGGCGTGAGCAGGCGCAGGTCTGCGTAGCCGACGTTGCCGGTGAGGGTACGCATTGCCGTACCGCGGGCAGGGTTGAAGGTCGGGCCCAGGAATGTCGGGCGACGTTGGAGCGTGACGGTGCGATCGCGACCGTTGGTGGTGCGTACGCCGACAACAAGTCGTGAACTGTCTGCTCCAGCCATCGTGAACGTGGTCGAGCTGGCGTTTCGTGCGGCGGCGTTCGATCCCGGTACAACGGCATGTACGCTGTCGAAGCGCGCGCTGATCGGCTGACCGTCGAGCGTAGAGATGATGTCGCCGCGGCGCAGGCCGCCGGCCGCCGCCGAATCGAGCACCTCGGACACGACGAACTCTCCCTCCACGCGCGCCACCACCACCGGCGGAAACGCGGCGCCGAACAACGAAAGCAGACGATTCGGCGGAAAGAGCGCGTGTCCGTCGTTGAGTGCGGCGCCGAGTCGCGAGATGGCGGCGATGTACACGCGTCGCGTGCCGGCATTCGCGAGCACGTTCAATTCAGCAGAAACGATGCGCTCCCAATCTTGTCCGTCCACGAGCGTGAGATGCGGATCAAAGAAGCGCACGGCGCTATAGATCTCGAAGGCAGCGAGCAGCCGCCATGCGCGGGATGGCAGCAACGAATCGCGCGGAGCGAAGCGTCCGCTCACGACAGGCAGTGCGTCACAGTGTGGTACGACTGGCGCTCGCATGGCGAATGAGAGCGCGATGCGCAACGGCAGGTCGCTCGCGCGATCGTTCGCGTTGGCGCTGCTGTTGGTGCCGGTGCCGGTGACTGTGGTATCGGCGAGCTGACCGCCGCCGCACGGCGCAAACGCCGACAGTCGCAGCTGTACAGAGACACCCGGCACCACAACGACGGTATCGGTCGCGATAAGCGACGCGTCGGTAACCGGCCCGACACCGACGATCAGTGCACGACCGGCGGCACGCATCGCCGGCGCGAGCTCCGGCAGCGCGCTGAGGGAATCGGCGAGAAACACCACCGACTGTTTTGGCACATCGGATTCTGCTGCGATGCACGGCCGTTGCGGCTCGCGCCATCCGATAAACTCCGGCGGTGCGTCGCCGCCCGGCAACCCGGCGTGAACGCGTCGTCGCGGCGCCGCGGCGCACAACGCATGCGTGAGCAATGCACGGTCAACGCGCGACGACGTGAAGCTGGTGGAGAGCGCGGCCGATTGACCGGCAGTTGTGCCGCGCACATCGATGACGACACGTCGAGCGCGGGCAAGGAGTGCACGATGCTGGCCCATTGCCGTGACTGCGGAATCGACGTTGGTGAGGCGATTGATCGTGAGCACCAGCACGCTATCATCGCTCCAACGCACCCACGGCGACGGGGATACGTTTGATGCACCTGACACCGCGGGTCGAACACCGACAATCGACGCCTCGCTGTCTGTGATGACGCGCGTTACGGGATCGTTGAGCGGCTCGAACAGCTGTGCAAGGGCACGCGAGACTGCGGCCGATGTGCACTGATCACCAAGTGCCTCAATGGCGGCCACGCCAACGGAGTCCCAGCGAACCGACGGCGTCGCTAGCGCTGGATGGAAGTACTTGAGCGTGCCCCACACGCGCGCGAGCGGGAGCAGACAGTCGCTCGCAGGCGATGGTTGGCTGCGGGCACTGGGCGCGACGCCGACGAGGAGGACGAGCGCGCACAACAAGAGGCGGGCGCCGCTGCGATATGCGGCGACAGCGGAGTACGCAGCGGAAGGCAATCGAGTCATTGCCGTAAAACTACCGGAGAATCCTCGCGTTCGCTGGAGCGTGCGAACCGACCGGTCCCACGCAGTTAGTGCACGCGCGCGATGCGCGGCACCGCGGTGACCGTGCGAAGCAGTGGCGCTGCGCACGGTCACCATCAGGTGCTGTTATAGCTGCTGTTACGTCACGCCGGAGGCGCAGCATCCCAGCGTTGTGAAGGGAATACCACACGTACCATGGCAGTACGTGTTCCCGCCGGTGCACTCCATCGTGGGGAGTGATCCACCGGCCACGTTCTCAAGTTCGTCCTGCGAGAGGTCAATCTCCCCCGCCGGGTTCTCCGGTGCGGTTTCAGGTTCCGGCGAGGGTTGTGCCTCTCCCTTCCACGAGCGGATGATCTCGTCGTTCGACATGATTTCTCCCCCTGTCCATAGTGATTCACTCGCGTGATCGCACTCTTGCGGCCGCGCGTACTGCAACAACGTCCGTGTAACCGATCTCCTAGCGCGCGGTCGTCAGGACCGTGTGGCTCCGGTTCATGCCCGGTGTGTCGAGCGTGAGCACCGATGGCACGCGTGACGGCGCTGCCAGTCGCAACATCCCCATGCCGATCCCGGCGATGCCGGTCATGAGCCCAGGGACCTCCAGTCCGGCCGGCGTGCCGCAGACAGGGCCGGATCGCTGCAAATCGCGCACGGTGGCGGTGCCAATGGCCAGAGCCGCCGACGTCAGGTCGGGTCGATCGAGCTGGTGGCCCGCCATCGCGAGCAGCTCCGCGTTACCCAACGTGCCATGGCAGAGGCAGTGGCTGTGCCCGTGACCGAAGCCGCGTGCGATGGTGGCTTCGAGTGTGTGCGCGAGGTCGTGGAGCAGCGCCGGCGCGTCGACGTGCGACAGCGCAAGCAAACGGCTGATCCCGACGCCGGGAGCACCGTGGCACCATGCGAGCATCTCGCCGGGTTCCGCCTCCGACTGTCCCGGGGAAAACTCCCGAAAGTCCGGCCACATGCGCGCGGCATGCTGCATTGCCGCGCGTTCGTACGCGAACCCCTGCAGCGCCAACTCTGCATAGCGCTCATCGCCGGTCACCGCGGAGGCGACCATGAGAGACGACGCAATACCGGCCGCACCGTGCGAGAAGCCGACAAGCGGAGCGCGCGACGGCATGCTTGTGGGCCACGCCACGCCCAGCGGGTTCACCCGCGCGCGGTCGACGAGATGATCCGCACAGCGTGCCACGTCGGCGCGGACACTCGCCGACTCCGCGCCGCGATGCAGCGATGCGAGCGCGAGAATCAATCCCGCCGCGCCGCCGATCACATCGAGTGCGTCGTCGTGCCCGATGTTCTCAACAATGCGTCGGCGAATACGGTGTGCGTCAGCAAGCAATCGGTCATCACGCCACAGGTAAGCAAGATGGGCCAGCGTATACATCCAGCCGGACCAACCGGCGAACGGTCCCGCCACCCACTTCACGCGATCCGCATCGGCCTCGAGCAAGTCAAATTCGGCCATCGCATTGGTCGCGAGGGTGCGGGCGAGTTCGTGATGCTCGGCCCCGGTGACGGCCTGCAGGTAACCCAGAAACAGCGCGATGCCCGAGGTGCCGGCGAAGAGGTCAACTCCGACCGGTTCGAGGACCCATTGTCTCTCACCGGCGAGGGTGATTCCGATCCACGACACCAACCCGTCCTGTCGGATAGCGAGCTGCTCGAGACGCTGACCGATCGCGACGGCGGCGCGTTCCAACTGTGTGTGAGTCGACTCTGTCGAATGGCGAGGTGCGTCATCGCCCAGTGCCGTGTGCACGGAGACGCGCGTGTCGTGCGCCGAATGCGAGAGAGTGGTCAACGCCGCGCGAATGAACCACGTTTGCCGCGCAAGATCCGACCGGTCGAGCGACGCGATGCGACGACGGACCGCGTGCAGGCTGGGCTCATCAAAGTACTCCGCGATTCTCTCTCCCGAACTCGTCCAGACGTCTCGCGAGCCCGGGCGCGCCGTGAAGATCGGCACATTGCCGGTTTGCAGGTCCGCAATCTCGTGCGATAAGACCGGAGCGAGATGCGGGCGATTCAACAGCGTGGTGCCGAGTCGTTGCAGCAGACGCTCATGATCTGCCGCGTCACTCAGGAGGCTGGGATGTCCGGATTCCTGCAGGACACGCATGTACGTTTGCGTCGGCCGAAGCACGGCGCGGATTTCCGCGTCGGCAAAGCGCCCGATCAGACCGTCGTCCTCGGTGAGACGTGCACGATGCTGCAGCAGCAATGCGTAGGCGCGCTCGAACCCGCGAATAATCGCGTCACGGTACCCGTACACATCCACCTCCTGCCCGTCGAGTTGGGCGCGGTTCTTCGAGGCGGCAATCTGTGTGTGCCCACGCACGAAGCGCATCTCGTCGGTGCCGCGCTTCTCCACGTACAGCACCGGTGTCGGTGAGCGTTGCACACCACCGCCGGCCAGCGCGCTGCCATCGAATCGGGAACTGCCGTCTTCGTTGGCACCAAACTGCGGCAACAGTCCGACGCGCAACACGGTGTGCTCCATGCGCTCGTTGCCGAGCTGCCGTGCATGCCGTCGCGCTCCGCTACTGCCCGGCCGCGGATGAAAGAGTGCCTCGAGATCGACGATCACCGGGTCTTCACCCGACGCGATCAGATTCTCGCGATGCATATCTGTCGCTTCAAGTGCGTACAGCACCGCGAGCAGCCCGCCCTGTCGCTCGTAGAATCGCTCGAGCTCGGCCACGGTGCGACACTCCTTCCACTCAATGAACTCGATCCAACCGTAGTCGTCTCTCGACAACAGCGCCGGGGTTCGCAGCGCTGGTGAGAAGCCGCTCTGATTCATCCAGGCAAGGAGGCTGTGGAAGTGCTCGTCGGCGCGCAGCCGGCGCGGCTTGTACACGAGCTGTAAGCCGCTCGCAAACGTGAGGATCTGCACCGAGCGTCCATCGCGGTGGGGATCGCCTGAGCCGCCGTCAACGCGCACCAGCGGTCCGGGGTCGGCACCGGCATTGAAGCAGCGTGCGATCGCGGTCCAATCCGCATGCAGATGGCGCAGGAACTCCGCGCAGTATCGCGTCCACTGTCCCACCGTGTCGGTGAGCTGTCGCGCCAGCACGGGATAGTCGCCAAGGATGGACTGGGCGACGTTGGGATTGGTCAGCAGTTCGCCGAATGACGCAAATCGTTCCGCCGGTGTTTCGCCCGACAGGCGACCATCCATCCGCGCAATGTGGAGCTCGAGCGTCAGCGTGCGGTCCAGCCGACCCAGTAAGCGGGGGCCGAGACTGTCCAGAAACAGTCGATGCACGTTGCCCGGATCGAAGGGGGGCGCGTCGCCAAGGTTGAGTGCGTCGATGGCCTGTTGCAGGCGCGCAATGCCGCGTCGGATCAAGGGAGCAGCAATACACAGCATCACCCTCGCCGTGGGAGATGCGTTCTCACCGCAGACGTCATCCATCATCGGCGCGTCGGTGCAGGTAGCGAACGCCGCACTGAACTCGCTGTACCATTCAGGTACGCCGGTCTCTTCATCGCCCGTCACGGTCGGCCACGCGAGCAGTGCGCGAAACTGGTGCTCGTCCATCCCGTTGCGCACGAGCCACGCGGCGTAGTCCTCGTCCGCGTTGAGCGAGAGCTCTGTACGCCACCGTGCAAGGACTTCGTCGAGCTTCCCCTGCTCCGGCGACGCAGCCGCCATGTCAGTGTCCAACCGGCCACGGCGTTCACTCAGGGTTTCGGCGCGACGCCAGTCGATGGTACTTCTTTGCGAGGCGGTGCTCGGACACATGTGACCCATCCCATCTGGTGTGAATGGTCCCACCGATACGGAGGGAACGGTGGTCGAACGGCCGGCGACCGCCACGTCGCCGACCCGTTGTGTCTGGCGGTTCAGGCCACCGGTGCGATACGCTCAGGACGGCGCAATACAGCCGCCTTCCATGCAGGTGGTCGGCATGTTGGTATAGCCACCGCAACAGCCGAGGGTCATCAGTTTCTCCGTCGAGTCCATGCCGCCTGCGACGCTTCCGAGCTCTTCGTCGCTGAGCTCGACCTCTCCGGCAGGATTCGCGATGACGAACTGCAGCTCTTCCTTGGAGAGCGAGTCCGGGTTCTGTACGGCGCGACGCGCGAGTTCCTTGAAGTCCATTCGTCGTCCCTCGATTCGATGGGTGTGAATGCCGAGGTGCGCGAACGTCTCGTCGCGTTGTGCAGGCCGGACGACGCCCCCTCTGCCTGCTCCCACGTAGCGAAGTGCATGCCACCTGTCACGAATCCCGCAACTCTCTACGTGGCAACGTCTTTCGTTTCACAACGACCGGCGCGGAGACCGTCCTGGTAGAGAGAGGGGGCCATGAAGTAGAGACCGCGCTCGCGCCCGAGCTTCCGCTCTGTGCCCATGAGAGGCTGGCGAGCACAGGCCCCACTTCCCACATTCTCGGCATATGCGACTCGCCCAGATCATCGCCCGGACTACTCCGCAGCTGTCATCCCATGGCAGTGCCCAACGTCGGCTGCGCGCACTCGGCGCCATTGCCTCCATGCTTGGCCTCGTGCCGCTCGTGCCGCTCGTGCCGCTCGTGCCGCTCCGCGCCCAGCAATCGCCCCCGCCTGCCGCTGCCTCATGGTGGCGCCATGTGACCGTCCTTGCGCACGACTCTCTCAAGGGGCGCGAGACCGGCAGCGCGGGCCATCTCACCGCGGCGCGTTATGTGGCCGACCAGTTCAAGGCTGCCGGTTTGCAGCCGGGCGGCAGCGAGGGCTGGTTTCAGTCGGTACGCTTTGTCGAGTCGCGACTGGATCCCGCCGGTACGTCGGTGGCGTTGCGCGAGGGCGGCAGTTGGACACCGTTGGCGATCGGCCGCGATTTGCGGCTGACGGCGCGGCTGGCGACGGGTGATGTCGAAGCGCCGATCGTGTTCGCCGGCTACGGACTGTCACTTCCGCAAGCAGGCATCGACGATCTGCGCGGGCTCGATGTGCGCGGCAAGATCGTGCTGCATGTGAACAGCGCGCCCCAGGGACTGGCTGCACCGCTACTGGCACATGGCACTCGTTCTCGCTGGGCGGCGATGCGTCGGGCCGGTGCGGTGGGAATTATCGCGATCGGTGCCGGCAACGCCTGGACCGATGACGGCGCCAACCGCTTCGGTACCACCTTCGCCCTCGCCGATACGTCGCTCGATGACACGGGCGATCAGCGCATCAACGCCACGATCAACCCTGCCCTCGCGTCGCGGCTATTGGCGGGGAGCGCATTCGTGTGGGACAGCATCGTTGCGCAAACCCGGCGCGGCGAGCCACTGCCGCACGGTGCGCTCACGGTCTCGCTCAAGGCCGCCTTGCCCACCGTACGCCGCACGATCGACGCGCCAAACGTCGTGGGTATACTGCCGGGTACCGATCCGCTGTTGCGTGACGAAGTCGTGGTGCTCACTGCGCATCTCGATCACGTCGGAACCGTACGCGGTCCGGCACTCACCGGCGACAGCATCTTTAACGGGGCGATGGACAACGCCTCGGGGAGCGCGACGCTGATGGAGACGGCACGCACGCTCGCGTTACGTGGCGGCAACAAACGTACGCTCGTGTTCGCCGCGGTGGTCGCCGAGGAAAAGGGACTGCTCGGTTCGCGCTACTTTGCGGCGCATCCGTCCATCACGCGCGGCACCATCGTGGCCAATCTCAATACGGACATGTTCCTGCCGATCATTCCGCTCGCCGGTGTGTTCGCCTACGGCTTTGAAGAGTCGGACCTTGCGGACGATCTGACGGCGGCTACGAACGCACGCGGGCTCACGGTCATTCCCGATCCGGAGCCCGAGCAGGTGCGATTCGTGCGCAGCGATCAATACAGCTTTATCCGGCAGGGTATTCCGGCACTCGCGCTCAAGGTCGGCTATCGGCCTGGTACGCCGCAACAGTCGGTCTGGGATACGTGGCAACGCGAGAAATACCACAAGCTTGGCGACGATCTCGACCAGCCGATCGATTTCGAGTCTGCGGCGGGGTTCAATGCGCTCTACGCTGATCTCGCCACGCGCATCTCCAATCGTCCCACGCGTCCGGCGTGGCGGCCGAACAGCTTTTTTGCGACGCCGGTGATCGTGCCGTGACCCGGTCGCTACTGCGACCCTAGCTGTTCCGTTCGAGGGTTACACCGAGCAACATCTCGGACTCGGTCAGTGCCATGACATCGTGTTTCACGCCCGGGTCGAGCGTCAACAGTTGGTTGGGAACGAGATCGTACGCGGCGGTGCCGGTGGTGACACGTACGACGCCACGCAGCACCTGAATGGTCACCTCTCCCGGCGCGCTGTGACTTGGCATGTTTCCACCGGCGTCGAATGCGAACAGCATCATGCGCGCGGCGCCCCGATGGAACACGGTCTCCTGCCGGTGGCCGGACCGCGTAGGAGTCGACTCGTTGCGAAGTCGTGTCGCGATCTCCTGCAGATCGATGTGCAACTCCGGCGGTGCAAGGCGGATGGCAGGGGCGGGACGCAGGCGCGGTTCGGGACTCGGCATCGGGAGCTCCTCGGAGATACGTCGGGATAGGTCGGAATCAGTCGGGATCAGTCGGGAAAAGCGGAACGACGGCCGGCGGGGACTGATGCAAAGCTACACCGTCATTTCCCGAACCGATCCAGCCAGCGCATGGTCGCGTTCATCGCTTCGGCCCATTCGCCCGCGTTGGTCAGGTGCCCCGCGCCACGAAGCACCTCATGGGCGTGCTGTCCACGGCTCCCGAACCGTTCCGTCAGGCGCTCGTGAAAGGTCCTTGTTGGTTCGGGTGGCACGCTCGCGTCATGTTCTGCCGTGATGCTAAGTAGCGCCACCTCCCGGAAGGCGTCGAGTTGATGATGCGCACTTGACGTGCCGTTCCATTTCGGCGAGCCGAGCAGTGCGACTGCGCTTCGGAACGGCGGCACTGCGTGCGAGGCACCGGCCGCGATAGCGCGATAGACCAGAAACGCGCCCATGGAAATGCCGACCACGGAGACGCGTGCGCGATCAGCGTGGAAGGTGGCCGCGAGCTCGTCTACGAGCGCCGGCAGTTCGCGCATGGTCTCCTCGATCAACTCGAGTACGACCGGCAGCGCGCCTCCCGGCGATTCCGCGACGCGGGCACCGAGCGCCTCATCGCGGCGGGCACCGTGCGCTGCGGCATCGACGCCCACGGCAAGAAATCCGCGCGCCGCGCAACGCTCCAGTTCGGCAGCGTGCGCGAGTGCATCGGCACGGAATCCGTGAAACCAGAGCACGGTCGGCAGTGGCGCTGCGTGTGATACTACGTGCGGTGATACGTGCGGCGCCGCGAGCAGCACCGGCACACCGGCAATGCGAAGCCCGCGCGAGCGTGGCACGATCAACGGGCGTCCTGTTCGTCGTGCATTTCGAAAAGCATCTCGTCGTGCATTCAGTCGTCCTGATCGCCAAACAGCCAGCGAAAGTATCGCTCTGGTGCGCTCAGAAAATCGCGGGTGAGCCGAAAGTGTTCGGTGTCTCGATAGTCGACTTCCTGAATGCTGCCGTCATCGAGGCTGAGCACGGTCGCGCCTGGAAATGTGAGCAAAATGGGCGAATGCGTGGCGATGATGAACTGCGCGACACGCGACGCGGTGAGTCGGTGCAGTACGCGCATAAAGGCGAGCTGACGTTGCGGAGAGAGCGCCGCCTCGGGTTCGTCGAGAATGTAGACACCGTCCTCGAAGCGGTTCTCGAACAACGCCAAAAACGCTTCACCATGCGATTTGTCGTGAAAAGATCCGCCACCATAGCGCGCGAACGTACTCTCCAACGACTCCAGATGCGACGCGAAGTTGAAAAACGTCTCTGCGCGCAGAAAGAACCCGTCGGTCGAGCGCTGTCGCCACTGCAGGACGAGCGCACGGCCCAGCGCGTGTCCGTCGGCTCCGGCTTCAAATTGGTGATCGCGATTGCCACCGTGCGCGCCGTAGCCGAGACTCCACGCGATCGCTTCGAGCAGTGACGACTTACCGGAACCATTCTCGCCCACGAGAAACGTGACCGGGGTGGTGAATTCCAGGTCCAGACCGCGTTGCAGCAGCGGGATCTCAAACGGATGCACATCCGGCTGGATGCGATCGTCGCGGAGCGTGATGCGGGTGAGAAACGGGCTGCCGGAGAGCACGGGCGAGTCAGTGATATTCTGGAGTGGGGGGCCTGCTTGGATTGTAGTCAGGCGCAAAGCGATGGGCAGCATCGCCGATCGCGTCGTTCAGCTATCGACGAGGTCGCAGTACTGAAAGCGACCGTCACGCAGTACGCGCTCGCCCAGCGTTGCACCGATCGCGTCGCGAAAGATCGGTCCGCTCAGCACACAGCTGTGGAACTCCCCGCGTTCACCACATGGATCCACTGGTGGCGGGAGTGCGGCGAGCAGTGCCGAATCGAACGTTCGTCCGGCAAAGTCGGCGCTGAGCTGCGTCGTGTCGATGCAGGTGAGCACGGCCACATATCCACGCGCAACAAAGTACGCGGCCAGTTCCGGCGTAGGCTCCAGCCAGAGCGGAAAGAGTCCGCTCCATCCCAGCTCAGCGAGCGTGGACTCGCGGTACTGCCGCACATCGTCCAGAAAGAGGTCGCCGAACGCCATCGTGCGAGCGTCGGGGTAAGTGCGCTCCAGCTGATGAACCGTCGAGGCGAACGCACGCTGGTACGCGTCGTTGGACGACGTGGCCTCAAGGTGGACTTCGTGCAACGGGAGGTCGAGCGAGGCCGCCTGCTTGCGCAGAATCGAACGCCGCACGCCGTGAATGCTCACACGATCGTACTCGGTGGACACCGTCGTCACCAGCGCCACCACATGCACGGACGGATCGTCGAGCAGTCGCTCGAGCATGAGGGTGCTGTCTTTGCCGCCACTCCACGAGACGACCACCTGCCTGCGACGCGGCGCCTGGTCGGCGGTGGGATCCGTGGCCTGGTTGGTGCGTACGAAGCGGATCGTGTCGGGTTGCGCGCCCGGACCCATCTGCACAAAGCCACTGCGTTCGAGGACCGCGATCGATGCCGGATTGTCGGGCGATGTGTGTGCCTGCACCAGCGAGACGCCCGGCAGTCGCAGCGCGCGGTCCGCGAGTGCCTGCGCGATCTCGCTGCCGAACCCGCGTCCGGTAAACTCAGGACAGACGGAATACCCGATCTCCACGACGCCATCGCGCCCGGGCGGTCCGAAATACCCACCGCAGGCGACGACCGTTCGCGGCGTCTGATCGCTGGCGGGAAGGATGGCGTACCAGCCAAACCAGCCGGCGGCGGCGTCGCCAAGTGCGGCATGTTGCTCAAGGAAAAAACGCTGTGCGTCGCGGTCGTACTCACCCGGTGGCCAGCTCGCAGGCACTTGTGCGTTGAGCAATGTCCCGAATGCTGCGTTCCCCGTGAGTTCGGCGCGCAAATGTTCCGGCGACGTGTCAACGAGCAGCAGCCGTGATGTTTGCAACGCGTCTGACATCACGTGAGCGTTACGTGTCCGCGTGGACTGTCGAGCAGCGCGATGAGGGCCGGCGCATTTCCCCGCGTCACGCCTATGGGCAGATCGAGGGCTTGCAGCAGCGGTTCTACCGCGTCCGGATCGGGATGTTCGGCGCGGAGTTCCAGCAGCGACACACCACCAGCCGCGCTCTGCGCCGGGTGCGGCGATGCGCCCCAGTCGATGAAGAACGGGATCAGACCGTTCGCCGTCATTGTCAGCGGGCTGGTGTTGGTCCACTGCAGCGTCACGCGATCGGGTCGGACACGCGAGCCGGCCACGGGTTCGCCGAGTGCAAGTCCAGCTGCCGCAGCGCGTGTCCGCAGCGCGGGAAGATCATGGTGCGCGGCGGCCCAGGTCACGATACGTGGCGCGGTGAGCTCGTCGATGCGGAACCAGCGCGGCGTGGGCGGCGCGGGCTGCGTGGTGTCGGGACCGACGATTTCGAGGTACGACGTGGCGCTGAGGGCAAGCAAGGCGTTGCGCGTGCCTCGTCCCAGATGCTGCCCGCCTGCGGACGGGCGCACGCCAAGTGCACGCTCGAGGTCGTCGAGCGTTTGCGCCAGATCCGGCGTGGCGTACACCAAGTGGTCGAGCGTGGGAGGCATGACGGGCGGGCCATGTGGTCGGGCGACGTGATCGCGGACCAGCGAATTGTAGCGCGCGGACGTCACGGGTTGCGTGGGACTGCTTGCCGACCGGCCGGCCGCGTCGGAAAATAGACCTTTCCCCAACCTGTCTCCGGAGTTCCAATGCGTCGATTGGTACTGCTCGCTCTCGTCTGCTGCGTCATGTCCCCGTCCGTGTCGCAGTCCCAGCGCGCGCTCAAGGTGTACATCTCGGTGGACATGGAAGGCATCAGTGGGGTAAACGGCGACGACCAGACGTCGGCGGCGGGTGCGGAGTACGGCCGGGCGCGCAAACTCATGGCCGAGGACGCCAACGCGGCGATACGTGGCGCGTTCGAGGGCGGTGCCACGGATGTTCTCGTCAATGATTCGCATGGCAGTCAGCGCAATCTGCTGCCGGAGGATCTCGATCCGCGGGCCCGCTTGATCAGCCACAGTTTCAAGCGGTACGGCATGATGGAAGGGCTCGACGAGTCGTTCGACGCCATCATGTTTGTGGGGTATCACGCCAAGGCTGGCACACCACGTGGGGTCTTTGCGCACACCGGATCGGGTGTGGTGCGCGACCTGCAAATCAACGGAAAGTCTGTGGGTGAGGGTGGGATGAACGCCATGCTGGCGCAATGGTTTGGTGTGCCGGTGGTGATGGTGACCGGGGACGATGTGGCGGTCGGCGAACAGCGGGAGACGGTACCCGGTGTGCGCGGCGTGATTGTGAAGCGCGCGATCAATTCGCGTGCGGTCGAGCTGCGACCGCTGGCGGATACACGACGCGAGATTCAGCTTGCGGCAAAGGAAAGTGTCGCGGCTGCCCGCAAAGTCGCGCCGACCCGCCTGGCGCAGTACACCGTGCGCATGGAATTCCGCGATCCCACGATTCCCGACGTGGCTACGGCGTTTCAGGAGGTTCGTTCCGTGACACCATTCACGGTGGAGTTTACGCGCGATGCCATGCCCGATGCCTACCGCCTCATTCGCGTGATGTACCGCTTCATCAATACCAACTGATACCGCCTGACAGCGCACCTGATGATCACCCTCCGAACCCAATCGACATGAAGCTGCTCGCTGCGCTCCTGACCCTGCAGCAACCGGCGCAGGCGCCACAACCGCCGCAGATCGCGCGCCTCGTGATCCTGCCGGCCAGTCGCACGGTGATCGCCGGCGACACGCTGCGTCTGCGTGCCGAAGCGCGCGATGCTGCGGGCAACATCATTCCCGGCGTCACCTTCCGCTATCGACTGGGCGGCAGTGCGCGTTTCGAAGGCCGCGTTGACTCGACAGGTCTGGTGACCGCAAGTTCGACGGCGATTTTGCCGGTGACCGTGACGGCCACACTCGCCGGAGCGCAGCCGAAGTTCGAAGTGATCGAGATTCGCACATTGCCCGGGCCGGCGGCCACGGTGCAGGTCTCGCCGACATCAACCAAACTCGTCGTCGGTCAGCGTATGCGTGCAACGGGTCGCGCATTTTCCGCGTCGGGCGACAAGCGGAACGATCGCCCGAGGTGGAGCAGCGCGAACGCACGCGTGGCAACGGTCAGCGACGTGGGGCTCATCACCGCGACCGGTGCAGGAAGCACGACCATCACGGCCACGGTGGGAAACGCCACGACCAAACTTCCGGTCACGGTCGTGGGAGGCGCACTCTCCTCGTTGGTGTTGGCGCCGCAGCACGTCGAGGCGCGCACCGGCGATGTGCTGCGCTTTGCGGTGAGCGCCAAGGATGCCGCCGGCAAGTCGGTGAGCGGACTCACGCCCACCTGGAGCTTCTCACCCGGACAGGGGCAGATCGACGAAGACGGCGCATTTGTGGGCTACGAGCCCGGCGACTACACCGTCACAGCATCGTTCGGTACGCGCAGCGTGCAGAGCACGATCACGCTGGCCGAACGCGACGTGCGTCGCCCACTCACGTTGGTCGGGCGCTTGCCGCGGTCGCGCTTCAGCACGGAAGAAGTGTGGATTCACCCCGATGGCAAGCACGCCTATCTGGGCTCCGGCGGTGGTGGTGATGTCATGTACGCGATCGACATCAGCAACCCGGCCAATCCGGTGGTCACCGACAGCGTGGTCTCCAACACGCGCCGGGTGAACGACATCATGACGTTCCCCGACGGCAAGTTCCTGGTATTCACGCGCGAAGGGGCGAGTGATCGCAAGAACGGCATCGTCATTTGCAGTCTCGAAGATCCCAAGCATCCCAAGCCGATTGCCGAGTTCACCGATGGCGTGACTGGTGGCGTGCATTCGGCGTTCGTGTACAAGCAGGACAAGTACGGCACGTTCATTTTTCTCACGAACGATGGCACCGGCGCGTTGCACATTCTTGATGTGAACGATCCGTATCATCCCAAGGAAGTTGCGCGCTGGCAGACCGAGGGCCGCCCCGATGCGGGCCGTTCGCTGCACGACATCGATCTGCGCGACGGACTGCTCTACGCGAGCTACTGGAACGACGGGCTGGTGGTGCTCGATGTCGGCAATGGTATCAAGGGCGGTTCGCCGTCCAACCCGGTGAAGGTGTCGCAGTACAAGTACGATCTCAACGCGCTGTACAAGCAAGTGGAGGTGGACGGCGGCCCCGGCTTCATTCGCGGTACGCACACGGCGTGGCGGCACAAGAATTACGTCTTCATTGCCGACGAAGTCTTTCCGGCCGCAGGGCCCAAGGGCACCAAGGATGCCTCGGCCGGTCGCGCCTACGGTCGCATGCAGGTGCTCGACGTCAGCGATATCGCGAACCCCAAGTCGGTGGCGTGGTACGAGCCCGAACATGGTGGCGTCCACAACGTCTGGGTGGCCGGTGATTCACTGTACATGGGTGCGTACAACGCCGGCTTCCGCGTGTTCGATATCTCGGGCGAACTGCGCGGCGACCTGCGCGCACAGGGCCGCGAGATCGGGCACATGAACACGGCCGACATGGACGGGAAGGTCAAGAACGCCGCCATGACGTGGGGGGTGGTGGTCAATCCCAAGGATGGCCTGGCCTATGTGAACGACGACAACAACGGACTCTGGATCATCAAGATTGAGCCGAAGCCCGTGGTCAAAGTGGTGCCATGATTCCACGTCGTACCATGAAACGTTCGCTGCAACATTCGTTGAAGCACTCACTGCGGCTCGGCATCGCCACTGTCACTATGGCGATGCCGGGGATGCTATCCGCGCAGACTGGCGGCAGCGCAACGGGTGCGCAGCGTTCTGCAGGGCCAGCTCGTGACTATCTCGTGCTGGTTGCCAGCGAATCGGTCGACAAGGTTGCACTGATCCGCTTCGGCCCCAAGGGCGCCGCGCTAGAACGCGAGCGTTACGTTGGTTGGTCGTCCATGGAGGTGGCGGGACCGCACGGGGTCGCGGTTGCGCCCGATCGCGCGCATTACTACGTCACCACCGCGCACGGCACGCCGTTCGGGAAGCTCACCCGCTACAACACCGCCAGCGATGCGGCCGAGGGAAGCGTGATGCTCGGCAACTTTCCGGCAACCGCGCAGGTGTCACCCGACGGGGCGTTCGTGTTTGTGGTGAACTTCAACCTGCACGGCGAGATGGAGCCCAGCGACGTGTCGGTCGTGGCAACCGATGGCATGGTGGAAATCGCGCGCATTGGGACCTGTACCATGCCGCATGGATCGCGGCTCAGCAGCGACGGTCGCAAGCATTACTCGGCCTGCATGATGGATGAAACGCTGGTCGAGATCGACGCCAGCGAACTCGCGGTGAGTCGGCATTTCTTTCTCACCAAGGGGCAGGAGATGGGAATGGCCGGCTCGCCGCCGGTGCGCGGCGCGAACGCACATGCCGGACACGATATGGGCGGGCACGGCATGGAACCCCCCAAGGTCGGCGACATCTCCTGCTCGCCCACGTGGGCGCAACCGTCGCGCGACGGCGCGCGTGTCTGGGTGGCCTGCAACAAGTCCAGCGAGATTGTCGAGATCGATGCGAAATCGTGGACGCTGACGCGGCGTATTCCGGCTGGCGCCGGCGTGTACAATCTGGGCGTCACGAACGACGGTACTCGCCTCGTCGCCACCAACAAACGTGACGCGTCGGTCTCCGTGTTCGATACGCGCTCCGGTAACGAGCTCGCGCGTATTCCCACCACGCGCAAGGTCGTACACGGTGTCGCTATTTCCGACGATGATCGCTACGCGTTCATTTCGATCGAGGGCATCGGCTCGGAACCGGGAACGGTTGATATCATCGACCTGCTGACGCTCAAGAAAGTTGCCAGCGTCGATGTGGGACAGCAGGCGGGCGGGATCGACTTTCTTCGCACGGAAGCCACGCGAACGGTCCCCTGACCACGTAATACTGTCAGGGCTGCGGTCGGGCGAGTCCGCCCGTGGCCATGATGACAATGAGCTGCTCCTGCGGCTTCACCAGATACTCAGCCCCTGTTGGCGTGATCACGGCCATCTCTTCGACTGAGATGGTCTTGCTGCCGTTGCCCCAGGTGCCATCGCCGCCGGGCAGTGTCCAGGCATGAAATCCATCGAATGCGAAGACCTGTCCCACTTCGAGCGCACGTCGTCCGGTGCGGTTCAGTGCAGGGCCCACATCGTGCGCCCAGTAGCCCACCGGGTGGCCAGTGCTCCACGGTACCGTGGCCGACCCATCGGCCTTCATGACCACGCGTTGTGCAGAGTCGACCACGGCACCCAGCACGCCGGCGCGCATGGCGGCGATGGCGGCGCGATTGCCACGCTTGGACGCATCCCACTTGCGCTGCACATCGGCCGGTGGCGCGCTCTCACCCGGGCGCAGCACATACGCGAAGCGCTGAATGTCGGTCCCCCAGACGCCGTGCACCTTGATGCCGAAGTCGATCTGAATGACGTCGCCGTGCTGGATGACGCGACTGGAGGCATGCGAGTGGCCACGATCGGGGCCTGAGTTCACGCTCGGGTTCTGCGCCGGCGACCAACCATCGTCCACGCCGAGTTCGCGCATGCGCTGCTTGAGAAAGCGCGCCACGTCGTCATCGCGCGTGGTGCCGGGAACAACAGTGGCATACGCTTCTTCCTCGAGCTGCGCGGTCAATGCGGCCGCACGTCGCATGATCGCCACTTCGGCCGGAAGTTTGCGCGCCAGCCAATAGGTCACGAGCTCCGCAGAGGAGACCAGCTTGGCACTGAGTGCCGGACCGAGCGCACGTTCGAGCGCCGCGCGCTGCGTCGCACTGAGTCCGTCGGCCATGGACAGGTTACCGCTGTTGATCGCCACGCGCGACACATTCGCTTTCGCCAGCCGCTCGGCCACACCGCCCAGCGGTCCGCCCGACTCTGCGGTGTACGCCACCACCGAGTCGTGCACCGCGAGCTCACGCAGCGCGATGACTTCGCCAAAGCCGGCCAGTATCACCGAGTGCACGCGATCCCCGTCGCGCAGAAAGAGAATGGCGCTGAGCGCACCGGCGTTCTCCCCGCCGACATGCAGCGCCAGCGGATCGTTGGCGTTCTCGCGCACCAGCGTGAGCCACGCGTCGACATTGGCCGCCTTCATTGCGTCCGGCAACAAGGTGCGAATGCGTTCCTGCCGGATGGCTGGCCACGGCGAGGTGACGGTAAAGTCGAAATCGCCCACCGGCATGGCGCGCTGCGCCGACACGGAGGAAAGTGTGATGAATGTTCCGGCGACGAGCGACAGCAAACGTCTCATGGGTATCAGCGTGCAGAGGGGGGCGGAGCAGGGGACAAACCAGTGGCAGTACGATCAGTAGCGCCAGCTTCTAAGATCTGCACCGGCGGGTGCGGTGGTGAGCATGCGCTCCACGGCCCACGGCAGCACCATTTGCGGGTAACGCAAGCGTGAGTACGCGTTGCTGCGCGTGTGATCGCCGTTCCAGCAATGCTCGTCACGATCACCGTAGTCCACCACCGCATCGGCCGGTGGATCGGCCTGCTTCAAAAAGTCTTCGACGGCATACACCGCATTGTTGAGATAGTAGTTGTCCATATCGCCAACATAGATGCGCAACTTGCCGCGCAGCTTTGGTCCCAGTGTTTTCCAGTCGCGCCGCAAAATGTACGACAGATCGTAGTGCTCCTTCCAGTACGCGGCGACTTTGGGATCGATCGTACCTGTAAGGCGGTCCCAAATACGAGCTGGATAGCCGTCCGGGCCTACGGGTGAATACACCGACTCCCACACATCCCACTGGTCCCCCGAGCGGCCGCGTGACGCCAGCGCGAACTCGTAGTGATTCATTTCCATCAGGGTCGCATCGACGTGTCCCAGATAGTTGCGGTGGCCGGGGCGTGGTGTGCGTTTAAAGGGACTTGTAAGCCAATACGCGTTCGTGTCGGTGTAGATGTCCACGACGGTGTAGTGACGGAAGTCGATCGGGTCGGGGCAGGCGATCCAGGCGCCGTTGTAGTCGTCCGGATAGAACATCTGCACCGCCATCGATTCCCATCCGCCGGTCGAACCACCGAATACAAAACGCGCCCACCCCTGCCCGAGTCCGCGATAGCGCTTTTCAATCTCGGGAATCAGTTCGTACTGAATCGCGTCACCATATGGGCCGTTGTTGGCCGAGTTCACCGCATACGAATCGTCGTAGAACGGTGTGGGATGCTGAATCTGGATGAGCAGTGCACGCGGGAATCCTTTCCCCGTCCACGACTTGAAAAAGTCGTACGACAGCTCCTGCTCGATACGATTGTAGCCTGCCAGTTGGAATCGTTCGCTGAAGTTGGGCTTGAGCGTGCTATCTGGCGGAGTGTCGCGCCACGCGTCCACGAATGACGGAAAGTGTCCGTGATTGATCGCCAGCGGGTACCGAGCCTCCGGATGCTCGTCGAACCCCCACGGCAGCAGCACCCACGCGGCAAGGAACATGTCACGTCCCCAGAACTTGGAGAGCCGTTCGCTGCGGACACGTACGTATTTCACGTACTTGGTCTGTTTGGTGGCATAGTCGTCGATCGCCGGCACTTCATTGTCGAGTGACAGCGTCAGCGGAACGGGTTTGCTTGGGTTCCAGCGGACCGTGCGCGGACTGCTGTACAAATTGCCCGGCTTGCGGGCCCACTGCTGGCCCTCCCCCTTATCCGGCGGCAGCGACAGCACGCGACCGTCGCCCATACGGAACGTCTCATACCGATTGAGCAGCGCCTGCACTCGATAGGTGCCGGCTGGCACATCTTTCAGTGCGCGGATCGGAAAGCCGAACGCATCCGCCGGCACGCCGCGCTCAGTGCCGGGCGCCCAGCCGGACACGTCGGTACCAAAGACGAGTTGTGTGCGCGCACCCGTGGAGATCTGGAATCGCGGTTCGCTGGTCGAATCGGTGGAGAGGAGGAGGAGTAGCCGCCCATCCAGCGGCGCGGCGGCGCGAGCGCCTGGCAACGTGACGCGCACACGGCTCTGCGCACCGATCAGGGCAGGCAGCAACGTGGTCGTAGCGGCGAGCAGTAGCTGGCAGACTCTCACAGTGCATTCCTCGGGACATGGTGTTCGGGCACGGGACGCGCACAGCGGCCCGGGCGGTTCGACTCCGACTTATGCCCGACACTACGCCCGACATCACGTTGGCGCCAATGTCACGCTCGCATGGCTGCGCCACAGCGCGCGTTCCGCCGCCGCTGTAGCGGCGGTACAATTGACGGCACTCCTCATTCCGGAATTCCTATGCACCAGTCCATCGCGTCCCGTCCGCTCAAGCGGCTCCGACTGCACCTCTTCAGCGTGGCGTTCCTCCCTCTCGCCGTCGGTTCTCTTTCAGCACAGTCCACATCGTTCGTCTACCGACTGGGCAAAGATACCGTCGCGGTGGAGCAATACACCCGTACCGGAACACGTTTGTCGGGTGAGATGGTGCAGCGTTCCGGCGCGGCGCTCACACGGATGCAGTACGACGTCGTACTCGACAACAAGGGTCAACCGACGCGCGCCACCGTAAAGCGCTTGCAGGCCGACGGCACGTTGCTGCCGAACAGCGCCGCCGAAATCCGGTTCCAATTTACGGCTGACTCGGTGGTGCGTGAACTGGTCTGGCCGGACAGCGTACAGCGACGTGCCTTTGCGGCGTCGCGTGTATTGCTCGTCTCACCCACGTATGCGTATGGGCTCACGGAGCTGTTCGCGTTGCGAAAGCAGGCGGGCGGAAGCGTTGATTCGGTGTCGACCATCGGTATCGCGGGCGGGATGAGCGTGGGTGGATTACTGCCGGCCGGTGGCGACACGGTGCGGCTGCGCGGTGGCAGCTATCCGATGCGGCTTTGGTTTGATGCGCGTGCGCGACTACTCGTGGTCGATGGTGCCGGCACGACCAACAAGGTGTCAGCCACGCGCGTTGAGACGGCAGTAGACCTCGCGGCTATTGCGCGCGCGATGAAGCCCACGGGCACGCTGTCGGCGCGAGATGTTGCGCGCGGGGCATTCGGTGCGGGCGGTATGGTGTTGGTGGACTACAGCCGGCCGCAGGTACGCGAGCGGACCGTATGGGGTGGGCGGCTCGTGCCCTACGACTCCGTATGGCGCGCGGGCGCGAACGATGCCACGCATTTGTTCACCACACGTACGCTGACCATGGGTGCGCTCACGGTCCCCCCGGGCATGTACTCGCTGTGGGTGCAACACACGCGCTCCGGTACCTATCTGATCGTGAACAAACAGACCGGTCAATGGGGAACCGGATACGACGCTGCACAGGATCTCGGGCGTGTCCCTATGCAGATGGCGGATGCGCCGTCATTCGTGGAAGAGATGACGATCATCGTTCGCGCGACCGCTGCTAATCGTGGTGTGCTGGAGATGGCGTGGGGGCCAAGTGTGTTGTCGCTCCCATTCGGCGTCTCAATCACACGACCGTAGTCGCGCAGCACGCGCCGCGCCGCCCGCCCAGCGCCTCGCATGCGGATCTTCCTGAGCTACGCGTCGCAGGATCGCGAGATCGCGAACGAGATCAATCGGGCTCTGCTGGAGCAGGGACACGATATCTTCTTCGACCGCGACGACCTGCCCGCCGGCGATGAATTCCACGGCCGCATCCGTCGGGCGATCGAACAGTCCGATCTTTTTATCGTGTTGCTGAGCGAGTACGCAGTCGATCCTGGGAGCTACACGCTCAACGAAATCGAGATCGCAGAGCAGGCCTTTCCCAAGACGTCGGGGCGCGTACTGCCGGTAGTACTGCGCCCCATGCCGATCGAGCAGATCCCCGTCTTTGCAAAATCGGTGACGTTGCTGCAGTCACCGGGCAATGTCGTCGCGGCAACCGCTGCAGCCGTTCATCGCATCGCCGGTCGTAAACGAAGCGCGCTGTTCACCAAGGTTGGTCGTGTCATGGCACTGCTGGCGGTGCTCGCCACTGTAGTGATCGTACTGCGCAAAACGCCTGATACCGGCGCTCCCACGGCCGCAAACGCAACGGGAGAGATCGAGTCGAGCGACGGAGTGCCGCTCAAGCTTGTACCAGCCGGCATGTTCGTTATGGGCGACGATGAGGAGTCACCGCGCCGCGAAGTGTTTGTCGACTCGTTCTACATCGATCGCGTGGAAGTCACCGTCGCGCGCTACGCAAAGTTCCTTGTCGCCACGGGCGGAGCAAATCCCCCCGAGGGTTGGGAGCCGCAACTGGACGAGCGTGTGCCGACGCTGCCGGTGGTGGGCGTGCGTTGGGACGACGCGGCGGCCTATTGTGCATGGGCCGGCCGGCGATTGCCCACGGAAACCGAATGGGAGAAGGCGGCGCGCGGCACGGACGAGCGTCAGTATCCGTGGGGGAATGCGTCACCCACGCTCGACAACGCGAACTTCCAGAATATGTCCCCCGAGGCATACGGCGGCGGGCTCGGTGAGGTCGGTACACATCCGGCTGGCGTCAGTCCCTACGGCGTGCACGATCTGGCTGGCAACGCGTACGAATGGGTGGCGGACTGGCATGCCGACGCATTTCCCGTGGGCGAGCGTCGTAATCCCAAGGGCCCGAGCACCGGCGAATCGCGCGTCCTGCGCGGTGGCGGTCGCTTCGATCCATCGGATCGATTGCTCTCCGCCAAGCGATGGAAAGCGTCGCCGGAAACCCGCGGAATGGACATTGGATTCCGCTGCGCAGTGAGTCGCTAATCATGTATCGCCGCGCGCGCCGCTTTACAGCTAACCGCGGTGCCGTGAACTCGGCCGCACCAACGATATATTTCAGGTTGCACACCACGACGTGACGGTGATTGCTGCATGCCCGGTGCGAGGATTGAAATGACAGACCTATTCGCAAAAATCTTCGTGACGGACCCAGCCAATTGGCGGGCGGCACTGCTCACGATCATCCTGCGTGCAGGGATCGTGCTGGGTGTCATTGTGTACATCCCGAGCGTCGTGCTGGCGCTTCGTGGAGGGCTGGTTGGTGTGGTCGTCATCGACACGCTGGCTATCGCGCTGCTCGCGCTGCTGGCGTTCTTCGAGCGGGTGCCGTTCTCGACGCGCGCCACGGTGTTCTGTCTCGTGGTGTACATGCTTGGCGCCGGGCTGCTCATCTGGATCGGCTCGGTCAGCCAGATCTTCCTGCTCGCCTTCTCGGTGCTCAGCGCGCTGCTGCTTGGGCTTCGTGCCGGACTCGGCGCCACCGTATTGAGCACGTTGACGCTGTTGCTCATCGGTTTGCTCGGTTTTGCGTCACCGGAAATGCGTGTGGCCCCGCTGGCGAGCGGGATGGCAGGATGGATCACCATCACCTTGAACTTCGCCCTCGTAAACACCTTGCTGACGGTAGCGATCGGCGTCGTGATCTCAGCGATGGATTCCGCGCTGCTGCAGGAGATCTCTGCTCGCAGTTCGTTCGAGCGGCAACGTACGCTGCTACGCACGCTGATCGACGCCATGCCGGATCTGGTCTTCACCAAGCATACCGACGGCCGTTTCGATCTTGTGAATCACGCGGCGTACACGATGTTTGGGCTCGAGCGTGAAGAGCAGATGACCGGCAAGACGGTGTTCGATCTGTATCCGAGCGACATTGCTGAGCGGCGCACGGCAGATGATCGTGCGGTCTTTGCAGGCCGAACGCTGCACAACCATGAGGAGCAGCGCACGAACGCCGCAGGGAAGGCGCGCTGGTTTCTGGCCACCAAATTACCGTTGCGCGACGCGCGCGACCGTATTGTGGGGCTGATCGGCATCAGCCGCGATATCACCGATCGCAAACAGGCCGAGTTGCAGCGGGATCGGTTTCAGTCGGAGTTGCAGCAGTCGCAGAAGATGGAGGCGATCGGACAGCTGGCGGGCGGTATTGCGCACGACTTCAACAACTTGCTGACCATCATCGCCGGCCACAGCGGACTGCTGCTGGCGCAGCCGGATGCGGCCCCGGGTGTGAAGGAGTCGGTCCGCGAGATCGCCGACGCAGCCGAACGCGCCGCTGGTCTCACGCGACAATTGCTTGCGTTCAGCCGGCAGGCGATGCTGCAGCCGGAAGTGATCGACGTCAACGCCACCGTGCTTGAAACGTCGGCATTGCTGCGGCGGCTGATCGGCGAGGACATTGCGCTCACGACGGTGCTCGATCCACAGGTGGCGGCCGTCCGTGTCGACCCAAATCAGCTCAACCAGATCCTCATGAATCTCGCGCTGAACGCGCGCGACGCGATGCCGCGCGGCGGGAAGCTGACCATCGGTACCGCCAATGTCACACTCGATGACGCGTATGTCGCGACCCACCTCGGGGCCAAAGCAGGTGCGCACGTCATGCTCTCGATCACGGACAGTGGTACCGGTATGTCGCCGGACGTGCTCTCACGCATCTTCGAGCCCTTTTACACGACCAAGGGTGTCGGCAAGGGTACGGGTCTCGGATTGTCGATGGTGTTCGGGATCGTGCAGCAAAGCGGTGGCGGTATTCACGTGTACAGTGAACCGAACCACGGTTCCACCTTCAAGATCTATCTGCCAGCCGTACAAGAGTTGGTCGTTGCCGTCACGTCGTCCCGTGCGGAGGTCAGTCATGGCGGAACGGAAACGATCCTGCTCGTGGAGGACGACGACGGTGTGCGCGCACTCGCGCTCCGCTGCCTGCAGGCTGTGGGCTACGAGGTCATCACGGCGCGCGATGGCGTGGAGGCGCTGGCCATAGCGAAACAGACCAACCAGCGTATCGATCTGCTGGTCACTGATGTTGTCATGCCCAACATGAGTGGACCAAAGCTGGTGGAATCGCTCCGGTCACAGTATTCAGACCTCGCCGCGCTGTACATGAGCGGCTACACCGACGATGCGGTGGTGCGACATGGGCTGCTGCAGGCCGACGTGGATTTTCTGCAGAAGCCGTTTACCGCACTGTCGCTGGCGCAGAAGGTGCGCGCGGTGCTCGACCGGGCCGTACCGCCGCGCGCCTGATGGTCGTGACCGCTACCGCTACCGCTTCGCGCTGCTCTTCGCCGTGGACTCTGCGCGTTCCTTGGCGTTCTCAGCGGGGGCTCGACCCACGGCGCGAACGTTGACGATCTTGTTCAGGATGTCGAACCAGAAGGGTGCGCCGAGCGAGAGGGCGAGCGCGGTAAGCAGCAGTCCAACGAATCCGCTGCGCAGTTGCGGCAGATAGACGGACAGGTAGAGCCGCGTGCGCGACGGAATGACGCGCGCGATGGAGTCTCCTATGGCGGGGTTCGCGACCACGCGTCTTTCGCCCAACCACGCTGCGCGTGGCAGCAGCTGTCGTACGCTGTCAGGCATCGCGTAGCCGATCGGAATGCCGAGCGACTGCATCCGACCGATCGATTCAGCGAACGATGTACCCAGCGTGTCGAGCGATCCGGCACTGGATGCATTTTCCGCCTGCGCCACGAGCGTCTCACGCAGCACTTTATTGGACGAGATCGCGCGAACGATGCGAATGGTGTCGGCATTCGTGAAGAGGGTCACGAGCACGGCGAACATGAGCACGGTGAGTTTTGTCTTGCGCTTATACAATCCCGACACGCGCTCCATGGTGTTGTCGAACCACGTGCCGAGCGCATTGCGGAAGGTGTCCAGATCACCGGCAGACTCGTTCAGCGCCAACAGGATGGGCCGCTGCACGTGATCGGGCATCGCGCGAATTGCACGCCGCACCTCCAGCAGTGGCGTTGGAGACGCGCTCGCCGCAGGCGCAATCTGATCAACCAGCGCGTGCACGAACGTCTGCGTCGGAATGTACGACGGCAGTCGCACGTGCTTGTCCCATGGCAGCAAGCGCCACGGCAACTGACTCAAGCCGGCGATGAGCGGATGATCGTATACCGTGGCCAGCCGGTGCGCGGCCGCCGCTTCGTTGGCGTTGAGTCGCTGCTGCTGCAGCGTAGCAAATAGCGCGGATGCAGCCGTGCGAAGTGCGCGCTCCGCATCGGTCCGCGCGGCCACCGTTGCATCAAGCCGCAGGCGCGCCGCGCCCACCGCGGTATCGGCGCGCTCTCCGTCCAGTTCGGGAATGTGTCCCGCGGTGCCGGTCAGCTCGAAGTGCTGCACCGATCGCGTCCGCACACACACCTGCTCGTAAACCAGCGTGGCGTCATCGGCGGCGCGCTCCGCGACCATCCAGGCATCGTACAACTCGGGCGCCGCGCTACGCAGCGCCGCCTCGGATTCGCGTCGCGCCTTGTCAGCGGCAGCTTCGGCCGATTCGAGCGCGGCGATTAAGTCGGGAGTGCTCGCATTGACCACGTGGCACAACAGCGCATCAATGCCCTGGCGCAGTGTCGTCGCGCGCGAATTGAACCACTGCGACAGAAGCTCGTTCGCCGCGGTACATGCGAGGCTCAGCATGAGGTACACAAAGACCAAGCCGAGCGCGACGTCCAGTGTTTGCATACATGACCATGCACGTCACCGGGAGGCGGCGCAAGAGACGTGGGGGATGTGCAGGTCAGTCGCGACGGACGCGGCCTTATGGAATACTTCGTCCCTGTGCCGCCGTCCAAAGCGCGTACCAGTCCTCACGTTCGAGGGAGATTGCGCGAGCTTGGACCGCGTTTTTCACACGCGCGATGCGATTGGAACCGATGACAGGACGCGGGCGCGACGGATGCGCCATGATCCACGCGTACGCCAATTGGTCTACCGTTACCCCGCCGTATTTCTCCGAAAGTGTCGTGGCGAGCGTCTGTACGCGCAACGCCGCAGCATCGTCGGTGCGCATCAGCCGACCCTGCGCGAGTGGCGACCATGCCATGGGGCGCACGCGATGCCGTTGGCACTGATCGGCGGTCCCGTCGAACAATGGATCCATGTGCAGCAAACTGAACTCGATCTGGTTGGTCACCAACGGCTGCGTCACACGATCGTTCAGCAACTCGAACTGGTGCACGTTGTAGTTCGAGACGCCGGCGCTTCGGATCTTCCCGTCTGCGATCAGCCGGTTGAGACCCTCGGCCGTGTCATCGGCGCTGGTCAACCAGTCGGGGCGGTGGACGAGCAGCAAATCAATGTGGTCGACCCCCAACAGCCGCAACGACTTCTCGGTGCTCTTGATCAGCCGCGTCGCAGTGGCGTTGTAGAACGCGGTCGTACGTTCCGGATGAAAGGCGTTCGGTATGTAAATGCCGGCCTTGGTGACAATCTCGAGTCGGTCGCGCAGTGTGGGATCATGCGCGAACGCCGCACCGATCGCGCGCTCGACCATATACATCCCATAAATCTCGGCCGTGTCGATTGTCGTCACGCCGAGATCGGCACATTGATGCAGGCGGGCGCTCAGAGCTGCGGGTTGTGCGCCGTCGGCATCGTCAAGCAAACGCCACGTGCCGTACGCGAGCTCGGAGAATGCCGGAGCCGTCACCCCTGCTTCGTCCAGACCACGAGCACGCCGCACGTATTCCGCTCCTTCGAGAACTCGGCCGGGATGTACGATGTCCCGCGATAGTACTCGACGGCGATGACGATATCGGGATTCAGACTGCTCAGGTCGAACGGCAACTCGCCGCGACGCCCCTCGTACACCCACGTCCGGTCGATCATCACCGCCACGTAGCAGGTCCGGTTACGCGTAGTGCCACGGCCCGCCGACGCGTACACGCCAAACCCGCCCGGCGGCCGCGACATGACAACGCCGGGTACACGACGCAGCACGTCGGCGAACTGTCCGGTGCGCGAGGCCTTGCGGATCGTCTCCTCGGTCATGAAGTCGCCCGAGCCGGCTTGACGGCGTCGGTCGAAATCGGCCAGACCGCGTACGGGCCGGTCCGCCGACACGGTCACCTTCCCAAGTGACTGCGCCCCACCCGGCGCCAGAGGCGAAAGCAGGATCTCGGCGTCCACCGAGTCCGAACCGGCGAACGCGATGATGCTACGAAGCGGTTTGAAGCCGATCTGCGATACCGTGACCATCTGCTGGCCGGGGGTAATGCCGGGGAGGCGAAAGCGGCCGAGCGAATCCGCACGCACACTGATGCTCAGGGACGGCACCGCGATCTCGGCACCGCTCAGCGGGAGTTCGGTGGAGTCGGCGAGGATGCGACCGACGAACACGGCATTCTTGGACAATTTCTGTGCGTGCGCCGGTGCAGCGGTGCCCACGGCGCAGGCGAGTGTTACCGCGAGTGTTACGGCCAGACACCATCTCGGGACAGACATACCGGTGCCAAAGGCGCGGCGTATTGAACTCGCCGTCGCGGGTGGAAGAGAACACGATGCTGTCTGGAAGCTCGCGTACGCCGGTCAAACCGCAAGTCCACCGCGTGGAACCGCGCCGTAAACGAGACCAGGCGCTGCCAATCATGTCAGCACGCTTACAGGCGTCGTTCTCACTTTCCGCCTATGGACGCCCCCGCGTGACGGCCGCGTCGATGAGCAGCTTGACGTTCGGGTCGAGCACGACCGATGCCGGCTCTTGCGGCGAGGCAAACCGGAAACGTCCCGTGCGACCGCTGAGCTCGACCTGTTCGACGCGTGGCGCAGCGCCGGCGATCGTGATGCCGATCTCCACCGGCAGCAGAAACGGTTCGCCCGTCTGCGTTTGGGTGAGCACGACGGTGACTTCTTTGCTCGTCGCATCCCACTGCCATTGGGCTTCGACGCGCGGCACGCCACCGCGATACAGCCACTGCTGAAAGAACGACGAAAGGTCCATCCCGGACGCCTGCTCCATGGCGGATCGGAAATCAGATGTCGTGGCGTTGCTGTTCATATAACGCGCGTAGTAGTTGCGGATACCCACCCAGAATTGGTCATCGCCCATGCGCTGGCGGAGCATGTGCAGCACCCAGCTCCCTTTCTGGTACGTCATCGCCGACGTCACCTTGGTCATGTCGGAGAGGTTCTCGTGTACCACGCGATAGTCCGGCGTCTTGGCATAGAACGTGAGAACGGTCTTCCGTGAATCGCGCAGGCCGGCGGCAAACTCGTCACGACCGTAGGCGTGCTCGATGAAGAGCAGTGTGAAATACGTCGCGAATCCCTCGCTCAGCCACACGTCGTTCCAGTCGTGCTCCGTCACCGCATTGCCGAACCACTGGTGCGCGATTTCGTGAATGACGACGTTGCGCCAGCGGACGGACCGGGTCCCCGTCACACTGGCTGCGTTGTACATGATGGCCGACGCTGCTTCCATGCCGCCGCTGGTGGCGCTGGACTGGATGTTGGCCAGCTTTTCGTACGCATAGGGGCCAACGCGCTCGCTGTAAAAGGCGAGAGCGTCGCGTGTCGGAATTGCAAAATCATGGAAGCCCGCGTCGCGGTCTTGCGCGAGCACCCATGTTTCGATCGGGATACCCGCGTAGTCGCCCACCTGTTGCACGGCAAAGCGTGCGACGCCCAGCACGAAGAGCCACGGTGCGATCGGCGCAGACTCGCGCCACACGGTACGTCGCGCGCCATTGGCGAGGTCAGTGGATTCCACACGCTTTCCGTTGGACACGACTTGGTACTGTCCCGGCGCCACGACCTCCATCTCCATCGTCGCCTTGTCGGAGATATGGTCGATGGTGGGAAGCCAATGCCGCGCCTTGTCGGGCCAGTTGTCGGAGAAGAAGGCGCGCTGACCGAACTTGTCCGGCTGGATCTGCAGACCCGCTGCCGGAACGCCCGCGTAGCGCACAACGAGCTCGATACGTTCGCCCGCCACCGATGGGCGGTCGAGCGTGATGCGCAGGCGGTCGGCGGCGTGCGACGTGCGCAACGCATTGCCCTGACGTGAAACCGACGTCACGCGCATCCCTCGCCCTTGCCGTGCCGCGGTGAACTCTGCGAGGTCAAGCGTCACGCTGGTCACGCCGTCCGTGAGCAGGCGCAGTTGAATCGTGGCGGTGCCGTCGATGCGATCAGTCGAATCGGTCAGCGTCAGCGCAAAGCGGTAATGCTCGACGTCCACCGGTTGACGCGCGTACGTGTCGGGTCGAGACGTTACGATCGATCCGAGCAGCAGTGCCGTAGCGAAGAAGTGCATGAGAAGTGCCGGAGGAGGAACCCGCAGCCTGAAACACGTCGAGGCGATCCCTACGTTACGGCCTTGACGGGGTCCCGCAACATGAGGCAGCACGATCTCTGGACGCCGGTGGTGGAGTCTGTAGCTTCGGGAGCAGGTGCATCATCGGCTGCCACTTCTTCCCCGAGCGACGTCATGGCCATCAGCATCTTCAATGACGTGATCGGTCCCGTCATGCGCGGCGCGTCCAGTTCGCACTGCGCGGCGGCGCTGCGTATCGGCCGCATCGCGCGTGATCTCATGGGCGGCGACCTCGCGCACATTGGCCTCGAGTTCGACCTCCATGGCTCGCTGCCCAATACGCACCAGGGCCAGGGCTCCGACATGGGGCTCTTTGGCGGGCTGCTGGGGTGGGATGCGGCAGACGAACGGCTGCCGCTCTCGCCGGTACATCTCAAGGCGGCCGGGATCGTCGCCGAGTTTCGCTACACGGAGCTGCACGACCCGCATCCGAACACGTACCGCATCACGCTGTCCAATGCACGTGAGCGGCACACGATGATTGCGATCTCCACCGGTGGCGGCATGATCGAGGTTATCGACATCGATGGCATTCGCGTGTCGCTGGACGGCGGCTCGACGGTGGAGTGGCCCACGGCCGATGGCGTTCGCACCCTGCACCAGGTGCTCCCCGTGCGGTCGATGCCGCAGTCGGTACTGCCGTTCCGCTCCTGCGCCGAGCTGATGTCGTACGATGCCGGCCGCGAGATTCCGCTCTGGCAATGGGCCGTGGAGTACGAGATGGCGCGCGGTGCCCTCGATGCAGGCGCGGTGCATGCGATGATGCTCGACATCGTGCGGATTCTCCGTCGCTCGATCGCCGAAGGAGTCGCCGGAACGGAATACGCCGATCGGCTGCTTGGTGCGCAAGCCGGGCTGTTTGCCAAAGCGATGGGGGACGGGCGACTGCTTGATGGCGGCGCGCTCAATCGCACGCTGCTGTATACCACCGCGCTCATGGAGGTGAAGAGCGCCATGGGGGTGATCGTGGCCGCGCCCACCGCTGGCGCCTGCGCGGCACTTCCTGCGTCGGTGGTCGCGGTCGGCGAAGCGATGGGCTGCACCGAAGACGACATGGCGCGCGCGATGCTGGCGGCCGGTCTCATCGGCGTGTTCATCGCCGGCCCGTGGACGTTTGCCGCCGAGGCGGGAGGCTGTCAGGCGGAAGGCGGTTCGGCGGCCGCCATGGCCGCTGCGGCGTTGGTGACGCTCGCCGGGGGCAACCTGTCGCAGGCCACCGGCGCCGCCTCGATGGCGCTGCAGAGCATGCTCGGCCTCATCTGCGATCCTGTCGCCGCGCGCGTCGAGATCCCGTGTCTTGGCAAGAACGTGCTCGCGGCAAGCAATGCGCTTTCGTGTGCGAACATGGCCATCGCGGGATTTGACGCCATGATCCCGTTTGATGAGGTGGTCGATGCGGCGAAACGTGTCGCCGAACGCATGCCGCGCGAGCATCGGTGTACGTCGTTGGGCGGGCTGGCCACCACGCCGACCGCGCTACGATTGAGCGCCGCGCTGGCATCGCGCGCGGCGGCGGCTGCGGAACCTGCGGCTGCGGAACCTGCGGCTGACGAAGGCCTCGTGCTCAGTACTGGTTGAAGATCCGCTGAATCTCGCGCGGGTCTGTCGTACGGGTCAGCGCCACCATCAGCAGAATTCGCGCTTTCCCCGCCGTGAGATGCAACGCCGTCACGGCGGGTGGCACGGGAGGTTCGGCGCGTGCGCTGGAGTCGCGGCGCGCGGCGCTGTCAGGTCGTGCAGCGGCGGAAGCTGACGCGGCGACCGGCGCGGCCACGGGCGGTGGACCATCGCCGCCCCCACCGCCGTTGACATTTTCGCCCGACGTGAACGATGTGACCACGACCACGCCGGCCTGCCGCAGCGCGCGGTACGCGACACCTTCCGCACGTGTCATACCCGTCGTTGCCACAACCACGCCTTTGGGATTCGTCGCAAAGGCAGGACCGGTGCCGCCGGGGAAGGACATCGTCAGCTCGACGCGCGGCAACGTGTCCACGCCCGCCAGGTCAAACTCGCTGCGTGGCCCGAAGCGACGAACCGGCGCAAAGAAAAACTCCGGCCCCTGCGACGCAACGACGCCCAGCATGCCCATGTCGCCGGTACTGAAGCCACCGGTGCGCTGGTAGAGTTTGCGTGATTCGCGCGCGGAGAGAATGCGATCGTCCATCACCACCATCACGCCTTTGCCAACGGCCTTGGGTGATGCGGCCGTACGCACGGCGGCGAGGAGATTGATCGGACCGTCGGGGCTGATACCGGTGGCCGGACGCTGCGCGCCGACGATGATCACCGGTTTGTCCGAACGAACCGTGAGGTACAGAAAGAACGCCGTCTCCTCAAGACGGTCCGTGCCGTGCGTAACCACCACTCCGGCCAGATCGCCTCGCTCCAGCGCCTTGTTGATGCGCTTGGCCAGTTGCACCCACATCTCCGGCGTGACGAGCGTGCTGGCCACGTTCGAGAACTGCTCCGCCTCCACGCGCGCATACCGCGACAGCTCAGGCACCGACGCGATGATCTGTTCGGCCGACAACGCGCCGGCGCGATAGCTGCCCAACGTGCCCGGCGCATCCTGAACGCCCGCGATCGTGCCGCCGGTGGCGAGGACCAGCACCTTGGGGGCGTTGGGGTTGGGTACGACGGCCGCCCGAGCCGGTGCGCCGCCGCCAGCCACGGCGGCCGTGGCGGTTGGCGCCGACACGGGCACCGGTGCCCCGCGCGCAGGAGTTGCCGAGGGGCGCGCACACGCCGCGAATGCGAACACGGCGAGCAATGCGGAGGCGCACAGGGGCGCAGGATGTATCAGACGCACGATGTGAACGGGATAGCGGATGGGAGAACGCACGTTGCCACACGACCACACGGCCGGTCGTCCGCAAAATGCGTCTCCGCTCAACCGCTAGCGAGCCGCCACGCCCCGCAGATCCGCCGCCGCCTTTTCGAGAATGGCGGCAATCGCCGCGATCTGCTCCGCCGAACGACGGCCGTTCATCATCACCGTGCCGAATTCCTTGGCCAACTCGATCATGGCGTCGCGCGCCGGACGTACGCCGTCGCCAAAGACCGCGTCGCCGATCTGACTCACCCGATCGAACAGTTCGTCCACCATCGGGCGATGCTCGGCCAGATGCGCACGCCCCGCGTCGGTGATGGCGTAGACCTTCTTGCCGCCGTCTTCCGGCGTGGCGACCGCGTAGCCCAGATCTTCAAGCATGGTCAGTGTGGGGTAGATCGCCCCCGCACTTGGCGTGTACCGCCCGTGCGACCGCTCCTCGAGCTCCTTGATGATCTCGTAGCCGTGGCGCGGCTTTTCGTCGAGCAGGCGCAGGATTACCAGCTTCAGGTCGCCCTGCTCGAACATCCGTCCGCCACCAAACGGGCCACGCCGTTTGGGGCCGCCACCGCCAAAGAACGCGCTGAAGTCCGCGTCGAAGCCGGACCATCCGCCACGCTTTCCACGACCTTCCCACCCGCAATTCGATTGGTTCCACATGGTCCGCTCCCGAGCAGCAATGCCAGACGACCGAGACAGCGCGACAGATCAGCCAGCTACGATATATCGCAAGATGTATCGTACGATATGGCGCGCGATATATCGCGTCAAGACGTGCTGCTTACGAAGCCAAAAAACGTGGGCCTCGTGAGAGACCCGCGTTTTCTGCCATGGCGGCCCAAATCCGACCGCGCGACGCTTACGGCTGGCGCTTGGCGGAGAACGGGAAGGAGCCCATACCCGCCAATTCCATCTGGCCGGCCATGCTGTCCTTGTCCTTGAGCATCCCTTCGCCGCGAATGTCGAGCGCCTGACCGCCCATGTCGATCGAGAACGAGAAGCGGACCGTGTCACCCTTCACGGAGCCCGCAAGCTTTTGTGTACCCATTTGGTCGATCTCAAGGATGCCGCTGAGGGCCTCCCCGTCCTGCGTGAGCGTTGCCAGCGAGTTGGTGGTTCCGTTGGGCGTCTCCGTGGAGAAGGCCCACTTGCCGGTGACATCGGCGAACGCGTGCTGCGCCGCGGCCGTCACGGCCGAGATCGAGAGCAGCACAGCCGCGGCAGTGGCGGCGAATCGGATTCTGGTCATGGCACGAAGTGGCGAAAGGGTGGGATACCGCATGCCACAAACCTACGTGATGCACGTCGGATCGTGTCAAGCCTCTCCCATACCCGCGAGGCGTCGTCATGGCTCCATCATCGCGTCGTCATGGTTGGCGCGGGAACGCGCGGCGCGGGGGTGTCCACTTCCGGCGCGTCCGCTGTCCTGAATCGCGGGCGCCGCGAGGCGCGTGGAGGTAGATGCGCGGAGTCAACTCCTTGTGCGGCAACGCACTTGAACCGTGTCTTGCTGAGGTACGAATCCTGCTGCCTATCGAGAAGAGAGCGTCCGTAGTGTCCCTTCCCGGAGCGGCCCCATGTCCCGTGCGTCGTTCGTCCCCCTGCTCGCGCTGTCCTTGGCTGCCGCCGTGCCGCTCGCGCCGCTGTCCGCGCAGTACGGCATGCCGCAGTCCAACGACGCGCTCGATGTCACGCGCTATTCCGACAACCAGCTCGACAACCTGGTCGGTCCGATCGCGCTGTACCCCGATGCTCTGCTGGCTCAGGTGCTGGTGGCGGCCACCTTTCCGGATCAGGTGGAAGACGCGGCGCGCTGGGTGCGAGAGAACGGCACCGCCGGGATCGACGAGCAGTCGTGGGATGTGAGCGTCAAGTCGGTGGCGCACTACCAATCTGCGCTCAACATGATGGCCGACAAGGGCGATTGGACGGCGACACTTGGTCGCGCCTACGCCTACCAGTCCAGCGACGTGATGGCCGCGGTGCAGCGTATGCGACGCCTGGCCGATGCGCAGGGCAATCTGGTGAGCACGCCGCAGCAGCAGGTCGTGCGCGAGTCGGAGAGCTACGTGATCGTACCGGCGCAGCCGCGCGTGATCTACGTGCCCGTGTACGATCCGGTCGTGGTGTACTCGCGCCCGATCTTCAACGTCGGATTCACCAGCCGGTTCTGGTCGTTCGGGGTGGGTTTCCCGATTGGCGGCTGGCTCAACTACGATCTGGATTGGGGACGTCGCGCCGTGTACTACAACGGCTGGAA
>JBBQSM010000024.1:0-35922 GCA_038234895.1 Gemmatimonadales bacterium | reverse complement strand
CATGCTCAGCACCGTGGAGTTGTCCACGAACTGCCGTTCACGCGCGGCACGCGCGTCGAACACGCTGTGCAGGAACTCGCGGATCGGGCCGCGTGCCCACGCGGTGAACGGCGTGGGGAAGCCCATTTTATCCGTACGATTGACGACCGACGCCGGCAGCACATCGCGCGCGACTTCCACCAGCGCGTGCTTCAGGCGACCGTCGGTGAATTTCACGTTGGCCGGGATTGTGGCGGCAAACTCCACTAACGGATGGTCGAGCATCGGCACGCGTGACTCAAGGCCATGCGCCATCGACATGCGATCTTCGACCTGGAGTAACGCCGGTAGGAGCGTTTTGAAGTCGAAATGCGTCATCATGTCAAAGTACGACTGCTTGCGTACATTCTGCCCGTTGAACACCTGCGAGAACGCCTCGTAGGGCGAGTAGTCGCCAAGCTGTTCCCAGCGTACGGTACTACCGAGATTCGGGGCGCGATTGATCAGTCGGAAGTAGCGCTCGTCCATGGGCGCGAAGAGGCCGTCGCGCCAGAACTCCTGCAGCATGGGCTTGTAGCCCTGCAGGGCAGAGAGGTTTGGAATGATCGATTCGTACGTGACGACAAAATTGCGGCCATGCATAGTCCCGTCGATGGCCGCCTTGATGCACTGCTCGAAGTAGGCCGCGAGATAGCGCGTGTAGCCGCCGAAGATCTCGTCACCGCCCTGTCCGCCCAGCACCACCTTGCGATGCTGCGACGCGAGCTCGGACATCATGAACTGCGGGAACGCGCCCGGGCCGGCCACCGGAAAGTCGAGATGATACATCACGCGGCCGATCTCGCGCATGAAGTCCTGCGCGGTGATCTCGCGCTCGTACAGCGGCACGCCAAGGTGCTCGGCCACGGCGCGCGCGTGATGGCTTTCGTCGAACTCTGGCCCTTCGTTAAAGCGGCCGGTGAATCCGATCAGCCCCGAGTCGCGGCGCGAGGCGAGTGCGGCGATGAGGCTCGAGTCCACGCCACCACTGATGTAGGCACCCAGCGGAACGTCTGCGCGCAGATGCAGCGCCGTCGACTCCTCGAGCAATGCACGCATGCGCTCCTGAAACCAGCGCGCATCGTGACTGAAGTCGAGATCGTAGTACACTTCCCAGTAGCGCGCCGTCTGCACCGACCCGCGCGACACCGTCATGGCGTGGCCCGGTTGTAACTCGTGCACGCCGCGAAAGAGCGTCTTTCCCGACAGGCACAACTGGAAGGCGAGGTAGTCTTGCAGTCCGGCTTCATCTGTTTCGCACGATGGCAGAAACGGAAGCAGCGCCTTGGCCTCGGAGGCGAAGTACAGCACACCGTTCACTTCGGTCGTGTAGAACGGTTTGATGCCGAAGCGGTCACGTGCGCAATAGAGCAGATCCTGCCGCGGATCGAAGATCGCGAAGGCGAACATGCCGCGCAGATGGTCGACGCAGCGCGGACCCCAGCGCAGCCAGGCGCGCAGAATGACTTCGGTGTCGGAAGTGGTTCGGAACCGGTCGCGTCCGAGCTGCTCGCGGATCTCAATGAAATTGTAGATCTCGCCGTTGAAGACGATGACGCACCCGGACTCCGGGTCGATCATCGGCTGTTGACCGGTCTGGATATCGATGATGCTGAGTCGTCGATGCATGAGCCCGACCGCGCCGCGCTCGTCCTGCCATTCGCCGTCACCGTCCGGACCACGGTGCGCGAGAATCCGGTTCATCAGCGATAAGCGCTGCGAACCGGCCTCGACGGGCCGTCTCTGGAGATCGATGAATCCGGCAATGCCACACATGGGCGCAGGAGTTGGACGGTGAGCAGGGACGACAACAGGGCGGAGTAACGCAACAGGCATGCCACTGCGCCCGGCGTCGTATCGTGTTGTTTACCAACGGGTTACCTGCATGTGGCAGTCGTCGTGTCCTGCGCAACGGCAACTCCTGCCGGTGGTCACGCAGCGTCGGTAGTCGGCAAAAAGTGCCCGCTCCGTGACGGCAGTTGCCTCCACAAAGCTCCGACCGGTGCGCGCAGGAGCTGGCTAACCTGTTGTGCCGTAACGACGTGCTGAGTGGCACGGTTCGCGCATTGCATGAGAGCGTTACCGCGCCGTGTGCGCCACCCACGTGAGGGAGCGACTCGCGGAGCATTCGACCTACTTGCCGGCGTTATGGCATCTCCAACGCACGACCCGTTGCACCGCATTCTTCTCGCAGGCGACAGCTACGGCACACCGGAGCTGCTCGAGCGCGTCCCGCATGCGCGCGTCGCGGCAGTGGTTGCGGCCGTGAACCGTCCACAGTGCCACGACGCATTGCGAGCGTATGCCGCGCGCGCCGCCGTGCCGATGCTCGTGCAACCACATGCGGAGTCGCCGGAATACGCACGGTTCCTGCGAGACGTGACAACGCTCCGCCCCGACAGTTTGCTCTGCCACTCGTACGCCATGCGCATCCGGCGCGACGTGCTCGATCTCGTGCACGGGCGCGCCTTCAACGTGCACGCGGCGCTGCTGCCGAGGCATCGCGGCCCCAACCCGATCCAGTGGGCGCTGATTCACGGTGACGCGGACACCGGCGTGACCTTGCATGTGATGGATGACGACTTCGATCACGGGGCTATCGTAGCGCAATCATCGCTGACGATCCTGCCGGACGACACCTGGCTCACACTCTCGGCACGAGTACGTGCGCACACCGCGACGCTACTCGATCACACCCTGCCTACGCTGCTCAGCGGCGACTGGAAGGAGCAGGTACAAAACGAATCGCTCGCGTTGCGAAACCCGCGTATCCGACCGGAAAGCCTGCCGATCGATTTCGACACGATGACCGACCAACAGATCGTGAATCTCATCCGCGCACAGGTTGCACCGCTCAACGGCGCCTACCTGCAGACTCACGCGGGCGTACGCCGTTTCACACAACCCCTCAGCCTTGTCGATGTCGCGCGACTTCGGGATAGCCAGCATGCCTGAAACCACAATGGCGGAAACGCCTACGACACGCGTCGTCGCCATCCATCAGCCAAACTTCTTTCCCTGGCTTGGTTACTTCGACAAGCTCGCGCGCAGTGATGTCTTCGTGCTGCTCGATCACGTGCAGTTTCCGAAGACCGGCGGCATCTGGTCCAACCGCGTCAAACTCGCAGTCGGCGGCGAAGCGCGATGGATCACGGCACCGATCGTGCGCTCTGTGCATGGCGTGCGACGCTACGACGAGGTCGAGTTCCAGCCCGGACAACCGTGGCGCGAGAAGTTCGTCAAGTCGCTTAGCGCAAACTATGCCAAGGCACCGTTCTACCGTGCGAGCATGGAGTGGATAGAACCCACCATTCTCAATCCGGAACCGCTACTGGCCCGCTACAACCGGAACGCGATCTCACAGATCGCCGACCACATTGGGTTGCGCACCGCTCATATCCAAAGCTCGAATGAACTCCCGGTGCAGGGACACGCGACCGATCTGCTTGTCGGGCTCACGCGCGCCGTAGCTGCCGACAGCTACCTCTGTGGTGGGGGCGCCGAGGGCTACCAAGACGACGACGCGTTCGCGTCGGCTGGGATCACGTTGTGCTATCAGTCGTTCCAGCATCCCACTTATCCCCAAGGGCGGATGGAGACCTTCCTGTCGGGGCTCTCTATCCTCGACGCGCTCATGCATTGCGGAGCGGCCGGCGTACGTGACTTGCTGCAACAGGCGCGGAGCTCCTGATGGATCAGGAGTTCGGAAGCGTCACGGAGAATATCGCCGAGTCGATGGACGCCTTTCAGGAGAAGGCAATCCATGCCTGTCGGCAATCGCTCAGCGATAGCGACTATGCTGGTCTGATCGAAACGTTGAACGCGGAATGGCGGACGCTGGTGCGCAGAGCGGCGGGATTGCCACCCGCGGTGCCCGCGACGCCTCCTCTGCTCGATTTGCATCGCGAGTTCGCGTTCCTGCTGGTGAATCGCAAAGCACTGTCGCCGATGTTTCGGCTGCTGCGCGCACGTCGCGTGCTGTTTCCCGGGCAGTGCTACTACAACGCCTGGTATCTCACGCGCGGCTTGCGCGATCTTGGATGGAAGGCCGATCTGCTGAACTGGGATCTCTCGCCGACCAGTCAGATCTACTATCACGGGCACGACTTCACCTTCGCGCTCAACAGCGGCCGCATTACGGAAGATACCTTCGACTTCTTCCTCGCGTCGGTGTACGGCTACGACGTCTTTCATTTCAGCAACGCGCACGCCATCAGCTACGGATCGGAGCTGCAGGCATACATCGCGGCGAACTTTGAGCCACATGCAGAGATTGCGCTGCTTCGTGGACTCGGCAAGTCCATCGTCTACACCAACAACGGGTGCAGCGATGGTGTGTCGCAGACAGCGTTCGCGTCCTGGGGAGACGCACCCGTCTGCTCCATCTGCCGCTGGCGCACCGTACCAAACGTGTGCAGCGACGACCGCAATCTGCACTGGGGTAAGGTTCGTAACCTCATGGCAGACTACCAGTGCCTGTCCGGAGGCAATCGGGTCGACTACAACAATGACCCGCGCGTGCACGAAGAGCCGGAGGTGTACTGTCTCGATGCGCAGTTCTGGCACCCGGATCTCGAAATTCCGCCCGATCGATTGTTGCCGCCATCGCCGTCCGGTACGGTGCGGCTGTACCATGCCGTCGGCAACGCAAAGGAGCGCACCACGGAGGACGGCGTCAACATCAAGTCGTCGCATGTGTACCTGCCGCTGATTGAGGCACTACAGCGCGAAGGAGTGCCAATCGAGCTGATCTCACCAAGCGGTGTGCCGAACAAAGAGGTGCGCTTCCTGCAGGCGCAGTCCGATATTGTGGTGGATATGCTCAGCTATGGGTGGTTTGGGGCGAATGCTCGCGAAGCCATGATGCTCGGCAAGCCGGTGATCTGCTGGATCCGCCCCGAATGGCTTGAAAGCGTACGCGCGGAGATTCCCGAATACGCCGACGAGCTGCCGATTGTGAGTGCGACGCCGGACACAGTGGAGTCGGTGCTGCGCGAGCTGATCGCAGATCCGCAGCGGCGAAGCGACATCGGAGCGCGCAGTCGGGCGTTCGCGGAAAAGTGGCATGCGCATACGGTGGCCGCAGAACGGTTCAACGCGATCTACCTGCGCCTACTTCACGGCGAAGCGCTGCTCGGCACCACTTCACGCGGAATGCCAGTAGCCTGACCGCTCACCGCAGCCCACTGCTGCATCGCCTCATGACTGCTCGTTCGCTACGCTGGACCAATCGGCTCGATGTCCCCCGTCCAGATCCGAACCCGCTTGCCGTCAATCTCGGTGAAGGCGCCCGGATAGGGATGCGTTTGAGCGCGGATAAAGCGGTCGATGCGCGCGGCATCCCAACTCCAATCGATTCGTCCGTCGGCGGGACTCCGCTGCGGTACGGTAGTGGCCAGCGAATGGTCCTGTGCAATCCGTGGCGCCGTGCCGATCGCCAGCTGCGGAACGTGCGAGCGCAGCAAGTAGATCGAAGCCGCCTCGGACTTGGCCAGCAGGTCGGCGATCGTGTCGCGCGCGCCGATTGGGAACGACTGCTGCCCCACGATGTCGCCGTCGTCGACGCCGTCGGTAAAGTGAAAGAGTGACACGCCGGTCTCTTCGGCACCGTCGATCAGCGCCCACACGAGCGGTGCACCTCCACGGTACTTGGGTAGTAACGACGCGTGCACCCCGACACAGCCACGCGCCGCGATCGAGCGAAGCGACGCCGGAATCATGTAGTACCAGCCGATCACGACCAACAGATCCGGACGCATGGCCGCGAGCGCGTCGGCGTAGCGTCCCATCTTGCCGGACACTGACACGACGGGGATATCATGTTGTGCGCCGAGCGCATGGAAGTCCCGGTGCAGGACATTCGACACCGGTGCGCTCGGAGAGTAGGAGATGGGAAACTCGCGTGGAATCGTGAAGAGTCCCACGACTTCCTGCCCCATGGCGATCAGCTCTTCGCAGCACCTATAGCCGAGCGCAGATGCGCCAAAGAACACGATGCGCATGGTCAGCTCAGGTTACCGGCAGCGGCTGTGCAAGCTCCGGCCGATACGCGACCACCGAAATGCCGGCCTCCTGCACGTCCAGATGTTCGATGATCAGCCCCGCAGACGCGCACCACTCCCGCACTTCGTCGGGAGTGTGACGATGACAATTGAGCGGTCGGAACCAGTCGAAGTTGACATGATTCATCTCTTCCATCGAAAAGTCCGATCGGTAGAACATCTTGCAGACGTTCCAGTAGAAGAACCGTTGCAGATCGAGCGAGCCCTTCTTGATGCCCAAGTAGGGAATATCAGCAGGAACATCGATCGTGACGCCAAGCTCGCCGAGTGTCTTGCCCAGTTGCGTGAGTGGCTCCAGAGCGGCCCAGGCCTGCTCGTCGCTCAGTGGACGTAGTGCGTCGCGAATTGCATCGTCGGTGAACTCGCGCACGAGTGCCTTCTTGGCATACACGTAGCACAAGAATCGCCCACCGGACTTGAGACGCGACGCGAGATGCGCAAAAGACGCCGCCGTATCGTCCGTGTGATGTAACACGCCTTCAGAAAAGATCAGGTCGACGGACGCCGGTGCGATCGGTGCCTCACGCAGCCCCGTACGCAGGAAGTCACCGGGAACGCTGGCCTCGGCGAATCGCTGGCGCGCCACATCGACCGCGTCTGAAATGTCCACACCCAAATAGGCATGATCGCGGAGTCGCTCGCCAAAGAAGAGCAGTCCCGACATGCCGGCGCCGCAGCCGGCGTCGACGATGACCTTGCGACCACCGGCCAGCCAAGCGTCCAATCGCGACTCGTCGCCCGCGCAGTAGCGTTCGAACAACCACGAGCGGGCGGCCGCATGCATGGCCGGCGTATCGTAACTCTCGCGCCGCGCCCACTTGAAGCCGAACGCCTCGCGCGTCTGCTCCTGCGCATCGGAGTGCGATGCACACTGCATTGATGGGTCGATGCCCAGCCGCACCAATGCGCCTGACGACACCAACTCGGGAGTCGCCGTGGTACTCATGCGGCCTTCGCGAGCATGGTAGAGGCAAACGCGCCGGACAACTCGCGAATCACGATCTCGCACTCGTCGGCCGTTATCCCTGCGTACAACGGCAACGTGATCGACGCGTGCTCGGCAATGAACGCATTGGGGAAGTTTTCGCGACGATAGCCGTACTTCTCGCGATAGTAGTGCAGATGCGGCGGGGCGTGCGTGCCCTGCCGCGTCACGATTCCTTGTTGTTCGAGCGAAAACATGATGCGGTTACGCTGCGCGAACAGGCGGTCGATGTTGCTGAGCGATGGCTGCTCCGGGCGGAACAGGCACACATACGACTGATGGCCGTGTCCATAGTCCGCGTGGCGAAACGGGCGCCGCAGCCAGGAAACACCCGTCAGCATCTCGTCGTAGCAGGCTGCGCCGAACTTGCGCCCTGCCTGAATCCGGTCCGCCTTTCGCATTTGTGTCACGCCGAGCGCACCCTGCATATCGGTCATGCGATAGTTGAATCCGAGGGCGCGATACTCCGCCAGCAGAAACGAGTACTGCTGCTCATGGCGCTCGAGATCGGACCGGCTGGCGCCGTGGTCGCGCAACGTACGGCAGCGTGCCGCAAGTGCGTTGTCGTTGGTGGTGATCATGCCGCCCTCACCGGTGGTGATGGCTTTGCGCGGATGAAACGAGAAGGCGCCGAGGGTGCCGATGGTCCCGACGTGTCGGCCCTTGTACCACGTGTCGAAGCCGCAGGCCGCGTCTTCCATGACCCAGAGATTGTGCCGGTCTGCGAGCGCCAGCAGCGGGTCCATGTCCGCAGACAGGCCAAAGAGATGCACCGGAACCATGCCGACCGTTCGCGGTGTGATCGCCGCTGCGGCCGCGACCGGATCGATGTTGAACGTCTCCAGATCGATGTCGACAAAGACCGGTCTTGCGCCCATGTGCTCGACGATGTTGGCCGTCGAGATCCAGGTGAAGGCGGGCACCAGCACCTCGTCGCCCGGCTTGAGGCCGAGTGCCGCGGCGCCGATGTGCAGGGCCGTTGTGCAACTCGTGGTCGCGGCAGCGTTCGCCGCGCCGGTGAACTGGGCAAAACGCTCCTCGAATTCACGCACGTAGCGTCCCTGCACGACCCAACCGCTACGCAGCGGCTCGAGAATGAGTGCGAGATCGTCGTCGTCGAAAATGGCTTTCGTAATCGGAATCGAATGCATGGGAAGTTCGTGGAGGTTCTGTTACGCGCCGATGTTCTGGCGGCCGGCACGATCGAGCAGCGCGGCGTAAAACGAGCGGTTGGCCGTGGAGCGGCCTTCTATGCAGCGCTCAATGCGAGCCGCTGGCGACATCGGCTCATCGGTCCACCATTCCGGATGAGTCAACACCTGCAACTGCGCGTCGGTAGCATACGCGAGCACATCGGCCAACCGGCGGTGGCGCCAGTAGCCGTTGGAATCTGAGACGTAGCCGATCCCGGATTGGAACTGTGCGGCGTAGGTATTGATGCGACCGCCGTACCGCTCGCGCTGCCAGCCAAGTTCCCGCACGCCCGGATTGTGAAACGAGAATGCGTCGACCCGGCAGGCGAGCAGTCGCTCCAGCACGCCAGTCTCCCACGAAATCACATCATCCAGCTGTGATTCCGCGGTGATTCCGTGAAACGCGGTGTCCAGATGCAGCCCGATGTCGTGGCCAAGCGCGTGAATAGTGCGCGCGAGGTCGGCGACGCCACGTTCCAGCAGATTGTACATCTCCGAGTGCGGCCACAGGAAATACGTCGCGCGAACGCCGTTCTCCGCCTCGAGTTTGGCCAGTGCATACGCACGGTGCATCGACCAGTCCACGTCGTGGCGCCAGAGCACCGAGTGCGCTTGCGGTACCGGGTCGGTGTAGCGTCGAAAGATGTAGTGCGCCTTCGCCGTCTGCAGGAGCGTGCGGTAGTTCGCGACCGTGAAGTCGTCAAAGCGATATTCTTCCGCCAGCGTCGCGTCGAGCTTCGGTTCCGTTGAGATCACGCCGCCACCTGCATTGCGGCGTCGCCGTCACGGAACCGGCGCAGCCACCATTCGAAGTTGAGCAGCGACCAGATGAGCAGGCGATGGTTGACCGTGCCCGACATGTGCTCGTCCAGCAACGACTGCACGGTGGCGGGCTCCAGATACTCGTAGAGTCGCGCGTCGCGGCTCGAGAGCAACCTGCGGATGTAGTCGATACTCTCGCCGCGAAACCAGCTGGCGTCCGGCGCGGAGAATCCCTGCTTTCGACCGTTGGCATAGCCCGCCGGTACGTAGCGCGACAGCGCCTTGCGCAAAATCAGTTTGCCGTCGCCCGTCTCATTGAAATACGACTGAGCCTTCGGCCCCGGCTGGTTTTCGTCCAGACGGACAATACGGTCCACATGCTTCAGCTTGTACTTGACCGGAACACGCAGTGCAAAGTCCACCAGATCGTTGTCGAGGAACGGGATCCGCGTTTCCAGCCCGTGCGCCATGGACAGCTTGTCTTCGACGAGCAGCAGTCCGTGCAGGAAGGTGCTCAACTCGAAGTACAACGACGTGTTGACGTAGTCGTCGGGGTTCATAGCCAGAAACGAGCGACGGCGCAGGACATTCCGGAACGCTTGCTCGGCGGGTGCAGCGGCCATGGCCGGCGCCAGGGCCGGTCGGAAGAACGAACCGCGCGATCCGTCCGGTACGAGCCGCTGCCAGTAGTCGTAGTACTTGTCGATGTACTGTGCGGCATCATCGTTGCGGACAGCGCGATAGTAGCGCCACGGATAGCCGGCAAAAATCTCGTCGCCGCCGGTACCGGCCAGCACGACCTTCACAAAGCGCGATGCAAGGCGCGATACGTAGTAGTTGGGATAGCTCTGGCCGACACGCAGATCTTCCAGATGCCACACCAAATCGGGGAGTACGCGCTCCATGTCGCCGGCCTTCAGCACAACCTGATAATGCTCGGTCTTGTACGCGTTCGAGAGCTGCTCGGCCTTGACGCGCTCATCAAACGCGAGCTCAAGCCCCGACGCCGATGACATGTCGAAACCGGCGGTGAAGCTCTTCACGTTGCGGAATTTCCGCGCCGTCAGGCAGGTCACGGCGCCGGAGTCGATGCCGCCGCTGAGGTACGTACCCACCTCCACATCGGCCTGCACCTGACGCTCGACGGCCTGTCGAAACAAACGATCAAGCTCTTCGACGTATTCCGCTTCGGGCACGCCACGCTCTTCGCGGAACTCGTAGTCCCACCAACGCTTGACCGCAAACGATTCCGGCCGGCCTGCCGTGAGCGTGATCATTGAGGCGCGCGGCAACAGCTTGATACCTTCAAACAGCGTACCGTCGGACAGTACGTTCTGGAAGGTGAAGTACTCGCCGAGTGCGGCGGCGTTGACACGCACGCGTACCGTCGGATGCTGTAGGATGGATTTGATCTCCGATCCGAACAGCAGCGTCTGACCGTCCCAGCGATAGTACAGCGGCTTGATACCGTAGCGGTCACGCGCCAGCAGCATCCTGGAGGTGCGTGCATCCCAGAGCGCAAAGGCGAACATGCCGTTGAACTTGTCGACACACTTGGGGCCCCACGCACGATACGCCTCGAGAATCACTTCCGAGTCGGACTGCGAGCGAAAACGTGCGCCCTTGAGCTCTAGTTCGCGCCGCAGCTCCCGCCAGTTGTACAGCTCTCCGTTGTACGTGAGCGTGAGCGTGCCGTCGACCGAATGCATCGGCTGGTGCCCGCCGGGTGACAAGTCCACGATCGCCAGACGACGGTGACCAAAACCCACGCCCCCCTCGATCCAGAAGCCTTCACCGTCGGGACCGCGATGCTTCACGATATCGGTCATGGCACGTAACACGCCAAGCGGCACGGCTGCGCCGCCGACATTGAAAATGCCGGTAATCCCGCACATCAGCCGTGTCTCACGACGCGCGATCCGTGATCACGTCGCGAACAGTCGGCGCAATCACGCGGCCGCATGCAGCTGCAGTGGACGACCCGCGGCCTGCGCATTCACCCGTCCGATATGCGCATCGCGCCACGCAATCAATCGCGCCAGTCCGTCACGCAGTTCGATTGTGGTACGGAAGCCCAAGTCGCGCGCGGCCTTCTCCGGGCAACCCACGCGATTGGTGACAAAGACCCTACTCTCGGGTTCGAATTGGATCTGCTGCGACGAGCCGCGGATCTCAAGAATCATTTCAGTCAGCTCGCGCAACGACGTTCGTGTGCCACTGCCGACATTGTACGCCTCTTCAGAGACGTCGCTTTCCAGCGCCAACACGTTGGCGCGTGCGCAATCACTTACATAGATGAAGTCATAGGCCGCCGAGCCGTCGCCGTGCAGGATGGGCGGCAACCCGCGATCGAGCCGATCCAGAATCTTCATGATCACGGCGATGTACGTACCTTTGTAGTCCTGCCGCGCACCGTACACGTTCATGTAGCGCAGCATCGCCACCGACAGGTTGTAGCGGTCGGCATACGATTTGACCATCGCTTCGCCGGCGATCTTGGTCGCCCCGTAAAACGTCTTGTTGTTAAACGGATGCGACTCCGTCATCGGCAACTCCACCGCATCGCCATAGACCGACGCCGACGAGGAGTACACGAGTCGCTCGATCCCGTGCGCACGGCAGGCGTCGATGACGTTGAACGTGCCGCGCACATTCACATCGAACGCCGCCTCCGGAAACTCGTGGCATTGCAGCAGCCACAATGCCGCGAGATGCACCACACACTGGCTTTCGCGTACTGCGGCCGACAAAATGTCCGACTGCAGGATGTCGCCGCCGGCCTCGAAGATGCGAACACGCGGATCGCGGAGCGCTGCGGTGAGATTGTCCACCGTGCCGCGGCAGAAGTTGTCGTAGACGATGACCTGCTTCACATCGCGCGTGAGCAGCTCGTCCACGACATGGGAGCCGATGAAGCCGGCGCCCCCGATCACACAGATGGTCTTGCCGCGAAGATCACGCATGGCGTTGTCAAACGGAGGAGGAGAGGAGCAACCGCGACCGCATGTCGGCACGGGTCTCGACTGTCACACTCCTAGCACAGTCCGTGCCGAATCGTAAAGCATTGCAGTACAATGGTTTATGCGAATATCTCGGTCCCTGACCCACTCCCGATACGGCCAAACGTTCCCACTGGCGGCAGTTTTCGCCGGTTCGACGACGGTCTCTGCCCGTCGAAACGGCGCCATCGGACTACTGGATATCACAAGCTGTTGTATCGCAACGGTTTAGAAGTTGGCACAGATCGTGAATACTCGGCGGGCAGCAGGCTTCCCCTCTCCCGCATGACAGACCGATGATCCAGAACGCGACTGTGCCCAGTCCGACGACCGAACGTCTCCCGAGTGCGCAGACCCGCGCCGACGAGACGCCGCGCTTTCATCTGCCGGTACAGGCCGGGCAGACGGGGTGGGAGAACGCGGCGGCGCAAGAAAGGGATGGAGGAGTCGCGGCCGAAGTCCGCGTCTTTCTGGATGCTCAACTCGAATCGGGCGACGTACTCCTCGATCTCGACCCGGGCTTCGGTTTCGTCGCGCTGAGCGGTGCAACGGCGCCCAGCGGCGTACCCACGGTGCTCGTTGCCGGACTTTCCGTCGATCGACTGCAGCTCCTGCAGGATGCCGCATCGGACGCCGGCGGGTGGGTCGACGAGATAGACGTATCAAGCGGGGTCGATCTGAGCGCCCAGCTGGACGCACGACTCGACACCGACGGTCGCGTCTTCGTGCACGTCGCCGCGGCGGATGTCGCCGACACTTGTGCGCGCCTTGACTCGCTCATCGCGCGAGGGCGTGTGCTCGCGATCTGCATCTCCGACGCCACCGACGTCGTCGTCTGGTCTGTCGCCGTGCGGGCGCTGAATGCCGCGGACATGGTCGCCTGCGTGATGCTGGTTCATGAAGGCGACCCGTTCATGGTGCCGCTGGTCGGAGCTCCGGCCTCGCCCATCATCGCCCTGCCGACCGCACTCGCGCCACGTCCTTCGCACGGCGCCGAGCCGCGCGCGGAGGATGTCATCGACAATACTATCGATGCCCCTATCGATGCCCCCATCGATGAAACTATCGATGACGACAGCACCGACGCCTTCGCTGATTCGTTCGGTGATACGCTGGACGACGACCTGTTCCCGACGCCAGGTGCGGCACGACTACCGACCACGCCGACGCATCTCACGCTCGTCAGCGGCAGCGACAGCCGGTGGCTCGCAACACGCGATGGATTCTCGCTCATCTCTTCGCACTCGCGCACCGGCTACGGTGTTACCGGCGCACACCTGCTGCGTGCGCTGCAACATCGTGGCGTGCCGGTAGCCTTCTTTCCGCTGGGTACGGTAGACCGGTCGCTGGCCGGCAACCCGCAACTGCAGCAGGCCATCAACCGGCAAGACACGTTCCGCTCCGACGTGCCGAGCGTCAGACTGTCGCAGCAGTTCGATCTGGCAATGCATGTGGGACGCGGTGCGCACGTCGCATTCACGATCTTCGAGCTCGACACCTTTACACAGCGCGAATTGCACCATTTGCACGAACAGGACGCGATCTTCGTCTGCTCCGACTGGGCGCGCAACATGTGTCTTGGTAGCGGTCTGGCAGAGAAGCCGATTCATATCGTTCCGCTCGGTGTGGACCGGACGGTCTTTCACGAACGCATTCAGCCGCGTCGCCGCTGGCCCGAAACGGTGTTCATGCAGGTCGGCAAGCTCGAGCCGCGCAAGGGACAGCTGGAATTGCTGCGCGCGTTCGAAGCGGCGTTCTCGCCCAAGGATGCGGTACGGCTCGTGCTGGCGTGCGGAAATCCGTTCATCACGCGCGAAGAGATGGACCGCGTGCTGATTCCGTTCCGCACCTCGCCCATGGCGAACAAGATCACCCTTGTCACCGGTGAACTGCCGACGCAGACCGACGTTGCTGAACTGATGGCGGCAGCGGACTGCGGTGTGTTCGCGGCGCGCGCCGAAGGATGGAATCTCGAAGCACTCGAGATGCTTTCCATGGGCAAGGAAGTCATTGCCACCAACTATTCAGCGCACACCGAGTTCATGCACGCTGGCAATGCGCATCTCATCAGCGTCGATCACCTCGAGCTGGCCTTCGGGGGACGGCATCCGGGACGCTGGGCCGCGTGGAAGGACGCGCAGCATGAGCAACTCATCGCACATCTTCGCAATGTGCACCGCCGGAAACAGGCAGGTACGCTGGCCGAAAACAGCGAAGGAATCGCGTGCGCGAAGACGTTCAGCTGGGAAGGCACTGCGGACGCTCTCACGCGCGCACTCTCCGCCATCGCATGACGTCGGAGAGGGTGAGCTCGGCGGCGGATGCGCCGGTGCTCCGCATCGGCATCCTCACGTACAACGGGTTGCACCACACCCAACGGTGTATCGCCTCGCTTCAGGCGTACACCGATACGCCGTGGCATGCGGTCATCCTCGACAACGCATCCACCGATGACACACCGGCTTGGCTGGCCGCGCTCGACGATCCGCGTATCACGGTCCACTGCCACACGGACAACCTCGGCGTGGGCGGCGGTCGCAACTGGCTGCTTGCCAAGATCGTGCCGGACATGCTCGACAACGACCTGCTCGTCTTCCTCGACAACGACATCGAAGTTGCCGCAGGCTGGGTGCAACCGTTTCTCCACGCGTTCGTCGACGAGCCCAAACTCGGCGTCGCCGGCCGGTGGGCGTTCAGCATGATCGTGCAGCCGCAGTGGCGCGACATTTTGTCGGAGCACAACAGCAATCCCTCCCCGGTCGACACGGTGCAGGGCTGCTGCTTCTTTGTGCGTGGTGCCGCCGCGCGCGCCGTAGGGTTATTCGACGAAACACTGGGCCGCTTCTGGCACGAAGACGACGACTACTGCATTCGCGCCTTGCATGCCGGGTGGGACGTGCGTCGCGTGCGCAATCCGGCCATCGCACATCATGAACATGGCTCCGGTGTGGCGCTCCGCCCAGAACGACTCGCCGGATCACTCGCCAATCAAGCAATGCTGGCGAACAAGTGGCGCGCCATGGGTGCGATCGACGCGCACGGCATTCCGCATCGTCCGCTCGCCGAATCGGATCTGCCGCTGCGGATGCAACTGGCCAGTGTACTTCGTCGCCCTCACCCGTTGCTGCGTACGGAGCTTGGCGCCGGAATAGAGGATGCGACTCGACTACTGCACACCGACGTGACCGACGCGCACGCCGCAGTGCTCGCGTCGCCCGCCACTCGCGCGCTCCTCACCGATGCCGCGCGCAACCCGACCGATACAACGGGAACGCGCGAACGCGCCGTGGCTGCGCTGTCTCGCATTGCCGTTATGCTGCAGGCACGGCGCAAGGCCAGCGACGCGAGCGCACCCGCCGAGACGGCGCGGAGTTTCAGCGGCGTGTGCAACCCCGCGGCGTGGGATGACCCGCGCTGGGCCGATAGCTACGAATCGATGCTGCATGACGGCACCGGACGCGACTTCTACGCGCGCTCGGAGGTGGGATGGCGCGACGGACAGTTGTTGCACGCGCTGCGCGTGACCCGCGCCCTTGATGGCGGCGCCCGCGCGCTGGTGCTGGGTCACGCGAGTGAACGCCTGATCGCTGCGCTGTCGCATCTGGTGGCGCATGTCACGGTAGTGGACCAACACGCCGTCACGGTCGAGGAGCTGGCGGGGCGCGCCACTCGCTCCTTCGGTGCAGCGTCCATCGACTCGACCACGTGGTCCGCCGCCAACGCTGCGGTAGCGCGACCGTTTGATATCGTGCTCTGCCCAAATCTCTCCCGCTATGGTCCGGCCGTAGATACGCCGGCGCTCCTGCGCGCACTCGCGGCGCGAGCCGTCACCGGGGGCTTTGTGGGTGTGGGCGTGAGTGTGCGCATTGCGGGTCCCGCCAACGGGCGCTGGGTGGAACGCTCGCAACTGGCAAACGATGCGCTGCTCGCGGGCGCGGGGCTGCGACGGCATGGACGGTTTGACGACACGATCGCGGACGAAACGCTGTTGGGGGCGGTACCCGCCGAGGGCATGTCGCATTGGCGTCCACGTCTCGCGCGTGATGTTGCGCCGCATCTCGTGACACTCGCCACCCTCGTCTGCCGCCGCACAGAATAGCCCAGACCCTACGATGCGCATTCTGTATATCGCCTTCGCCGGCACCGACCAGTCTGGTGTGCACCGCAAGTTGGCCGAACAGGTTCACGCCTTGCGCGCCGGCGGACAGGAGGTGGAGTGTCTCGTCTTTGCTGACACGCGCATCGCGCCGGCGCCGTTGAACACGCCATATCGCGTCATCGATGTGCCAGGTGGTGGATTCGGCTCTGAGAGTCGCGCCGTTGCGTTTCAGCACTGTTCTGACGCACTGAAGCGCTTCGCTCCGGACATCGTCTACATGCGCTACCCGATTTACGACGGCTTCGTGCTGCGGTTCATCCGGGAGGCGCCGCCGGTGGTCTTCGAACTCCAGACAATCTTCAAGAACGAATCTCCACCGCACGTGGCGGCCTTCGAGCAGACGTGGGCCGAACGGGTGCTACCGGAGACCGCCGGTATCGTGGCGGTCACGTCGGAAATTCTTGCGTATGAGACCGCCCGCGCTGGATGGGACATTCCCGGGCACCTTATGCCCAACGGCGCAGACGCGCACACTATCCCATTCACGTCGCCGATCCTTGCCACCGATCGCGTGGATCTGCTATGCGTCGCCTCGTTCTATCCGTGGCATGGTATCGATCGGCTGATCGTGGGCTTTGCCGCCGAGCCCGATGTGCAGGACGTGCATCTGCACTTGGTGGGAGACGGCCCAACACTCGCAGATGTGCGTCAGCTCGCTGAACAGGCCGGCGTCAGTGGGCGCGTGCATTTTCACGGCACGGTCCCGGTGCGTGAACTCGGCCCCTGGTACGCGAAGGCACATATCGCGATCGGATCGTTGGCGCCGCATCGCGTTGGGCTGCGTGAGTTGGCGGCGCTCAAGCATCGCGAGTACGCCCTGCGTGGCCTCCCCATCGTGCTGGCCGGCGGTGACGCGGACTTCCCCTCCACGCTCCCCTGGCTCCGGCAGTTCGTCGCAGACGACTCGCCCATCTCGCCGCGCACGTTGCGCGCGATGGCGCTGGCCTGGAGCAATCCGTCGCGTCGAAAGCAGATCCGAGCGTGGGCCGAGTCCAACGTGACGTGGGAGGTGAAGGTGCCACCACTGATCGCGTTTCTGGATGGCCGACGCCGGCGAGCAGCGGCTCGCGCGGTCACTTCAACTGACGGGCCAGCTTTCGCACCACACTGCCCCAGTCTCCCGGAGCGTCCGGCCGAATCAGCGTGAGGCTCGGGTACCACGGGGTGGTGTCGCCTGTCAGCCCCCAACGCCAGTCTGGCACGTGCTGCAGCAGTAGCCAAGTGCGCACTCCCATGGCGCCGGCCAGATGCGCAATGCCGGTGTCGGTGGTCACGAGTCCGTCCAACTGCGCGAGCACAGCGGCCGTTGCCGCCCAGTCCCGCATGGGAGGGAGTCGATGGAGCGCCGGGTGAGCCCCGGGCTCGCGTTCGCCCTGTTGGAGCGACACCCAGCTGATCTCTGGAATGTCGAGCACGACGGGAAGCAGCGCCGGGTCCAGATCGCGCGTGACGCGACCCGCGAATGCCGGATTGCCAGCCCAGACGAGTCCCAGCCGTCGTCGGCCTGCCGAGTCCGACGGGAGTCCGACCGCGCGCGCGTTGGGTGGGACCACGTACGGCACGGCGCCGCCGCGAACCTCATCGGCTAAACCCAACCGGTGCGGCAGGGAGAGCAACGGCACGTGCCAGTCCGTGGCCGGCCATTCTCCGCGCGCGACTGCAGTGACGTCATTATGCGTCAGTAACGCGACAGCATCAGCATGGCATTGCACTACTACATGCTCTGGAGACAAAACACGCAGATCGCGCAAAAACCGCAAAAACTGGAACTGGTCGCCAACCCCTTGTTCCGCCGTCACTAAGATCGACTGGCCCGGCAACGGCTCACCGTACCACGCCTTGGCTGCGCTGTCAGGTACGGGGAGCGGTCGGTGCTCGAACAGCCGCCATCCCTCCGCGCCGGCTCCACGCAGTAACGTGGTGTACGCGCGCTGCAGTTGCGTGGGCGGATGGTCGGGGCGGACGCGGTCGGCGGCATCGAGCCAGCGCAGCGCACCGGACAGGTCGCCCAAGTCGTGCCGGAGTTGGGCGGCGGTGAGCAGGAACGCGGGTTGCTTCGGCGCGATCGCCAGCGCCCGTTGCACGATTGGCCAGCCGGCGGCTGGTTCCCCCACGGCGCGCTTGGCGGCGGCCAGTGCACCCAGCGCCGCCGGATCGCGTGGGAGCGCCGCCACCACCTCGGCAAAGCACGCGGCGGCTTCAACCGGGGCGCCGGTTTCCAGCAGCGCGACCCCCAGCGTGAAGCGGGCCGGAATCGCTCCTGCCTGCACGCTTCTATAGAACGACACAAGCGCCGCACGCGCCGCCAGCGTGTCGCCGGCCAGTCGGTGCGCGTTGGCCAACAACAGGACCAGCCCCTGATCGGTGGGCGCGCTCTGCTGCGCGAGGGAGAAGGCTACGATGGCGGCCGATATGTCACCCGCTTCGAGCGCACGCTCGCCGTTTTGCAGCCACTGCTCGAGCGCGTTCATAGCGGTCCACGTGTGAAATGTGTCGCGTTTTGCACGACGCGGTACACCCGCGTGATACCCTGCGCCCGCGCTGTAAGAGTGCGAAAAATCACACGATCCAGATGCTCAAGTTCTGTCCGGTCGAGACGAGACTGATGTGGGACCGCGATCCGGACGTCGGACGCGGGCGAGGCACGGATGCCTCAACTCAACATCATGGAGGATAGTCCCAATGCGTATCAACACGAACGTCGGCGCGCTGAACTCGACCCGTAACGTCTTCGTCAACAACATGGCGACCGAATCCAGCATGCGGAAGCTGAGCTCAGGTCTCCGGATCAGTCGCGCAGGTGACGATGCGGCCGGTCTCTCGATCGCGAACAAGCTGCGCACGCAGAGTCGCTCGCTCACCTCGGCGGCGTCGAATGCCGAGCAGGGTTCCGCGATGCTGCAGATCGCAGAAGGTGCGGCGTCGACGGTGCAGAAGATCATCGAGCGTCAGAAGGAGCTCATTACGCAGCGCGACTCGTCGGGTAACAACAGCACAGTAACGGGCACGCTCGGCGCTGAAATCGTCATCCTGCAGGCGGAAGCGGTGCGTATCGTCGCCGACGCCGACTTCCAGGGCGCCTCGGTGTTCGCGTCGCTCACCTTCCAGGTGTCCGACCAGACGGCAAACGGCACGGTGACGGTGAACGCCGGCTTGACGCTGTCCTCCCTCACTGGCTCCTCCACTCTCGCGGCGGCCGACACGGCGCTCGATACCGTCAACTCGACGCTCGCAACCATCGGTGCCGGCCAGAACGTGCTCGACTACACGGTGCAGAACTTGAAGTCGTCGGTCGTCAACGTCCGCGCGGCCGAGTCCGCGATCCGCGATGTCGACATGGCAGACGAAATGGCCAACTTCACGAAGAACAACATCCTGAAGCAGGCCGCGGAAGCCATGCTCTCGCAGGCGAATCAGGGTAGTCAGAGCGTGTTGCAGCTCCTGCGGTAAACGTAAACCGCATCGAGCACGCGTAACCCCGGGGTCGGCAAGTCGCCGGCCCCGGGGTCGTGTCCTAAGCTGTCCAGGAGGAACAGGTCATGACTACCAGCAGCCTACCAAACATTCAGGGTATCACCAGCGGGATCCAGTGGAACGATCTAATCGAATCCACGATCCGGGCCGAAGAGGCGCGCTATGTCACGCCGCTTACCGCTGCCATTACCAAGCGCAACGCTCAACGGGAAACGTGGGCGAAGCTCGGTACGCTCGTCTCGACACTCAACGACACGGCGCGCGTTATGCGTCGCGCGGGACTTGGCGGATACACGGCCACTGTGCCGCCGTCACCGACCACGTCGCGCACGCTGCTCGCCGCGCAGACCACACTCGCTGCCTCGCCCGGTCGTTACCGTGTCGAGGTGTTGCAGCTGGCCGAAACTGCCAAGATCGGCGGTGGTGCCGTGGCGAGCATTTCCAACGCGCTCAATCTGGCGGGTGATCTGACGATCAACGGGGCCGCCATCAGTGTGGCGGCAACTGATACGCTGGTCGATATCCAGACGAAGATCAACGCCGCCAACACTGGTGGTACGCCCACCGGCGTCACTGCCAGTATCACCACCGACGGCAGCGGTGGCGGACGTCTCGTGCTGGCAAAAGAAACGAGCGGCGCTGCGGGCATCACGATCACCGACGGCACTGGCGGCATGGCGCGCGAACTCGGCTTCATCGATTCGCGCACAAAGCCGATCTCCTCGGCGGTGACTGCCGCCGCCATGGCTATGGGATTGTCCGTCACCCCGCAGCCCGCGACGATCAAGATCGGCAATCAGGTCATCACCGCCGATCTCGCTGTCGACTCTATCGCGTCGATTGCGGCCAGAATCAACGCGGCCGGCGGCTCAGCGTCCGTCGAGTCCGAGATTTACGGCAACGAAACGCGCTACCGGTTGGTGGCCGACGGCAACGTGTCGGCTGATCCGAACGACCCCGTCAACTCGCAGGCCGTCATCGACGCGCTTGGCTTTGGTGCGGGCACGACGGGCACCGTGCGTCAGACCGTAGCCAGCGGTGTCTTTACCGACTCCGGCGCGGCAATCGCCACGACTGCAACGTCGCTCGCCGGACTGAGCGTCGATGGCACCGCGAGTGGCCTTGCCGTGGGTGACGCGATCAACATTCGCGGCATGCGCGGTGACGGAACGGCGGTTACGATCGGTCTGGTGATCGGGGCCTCGGACACCATGCAGACGCTGCTCGACAAGATCAACGATGCCACGTCCGGCTTCGGATCGGGGACCCGTCCAGCATCAGCCTCGCTGGGCGCCGACGGAGCTATCCGACTGGCCGATGGCACCGGTGGTACGTCGCGACTGTCGCTCTCCCTCGGCATCACGCGCGCCGACGGTTCGTCGGGTACGCTCGGGACCCCGACGGTCGCCACAGCGGGACGATCACGCGAGTTGCAGCAGGGGCGTGATGCGATCGTCAACATCGACGGTACGCAGATTACGCGCAGCAGCAACACCATCGCCGACGGTATCACCGGCGTGAACCTGACCCTGTCCGCCGCGGAGCCTGGCACCGCGATCGATGTGGTCGTGGATCGCGATGTACAATCGTCGGTTGACGCGGTCACCAAGTTCAAAGAGGCGTACAACGCGATCGGCGCGTTCTTCAACGAACAGCGCGTTTTCGACGCGCCGCTCTATGCGAACACGGTGTTGCGCAGCGTGATCAACAATTTCACGACAGCGCTGCGCACACAGGTGAGCACGAATACGCAGTACACCGGGCTCTCGGTCACCGGACTGGCGCTTGACCGTGCGGGCGTACTGCAATTCGACTCGAGCGTCTTCAAGACGGCATTGACCAGCAAGCCGAACGAGGTCGAAGCACTGTTCGGCTTCAACGGTGTCGGCGGCGCGTTCGTGACGGCTACTGACGATGTGAACCGGTTCGGCATCGGCGCCATCAGCGCTCAGCAGAAGTCGATCACCGCATCCACGACGCGGTTGAAGAAGCGGGAGACGGACGCACAGGCGCGTCTGGAGTTGCGACGTACGCAGCTGGTGTCACGATACACGGCCATGGAGGCTGCGCTGAGCCGGTTGCAGTCGCAGGGTGATTCACTCACAAGCTCGATGCGAGCGCTTAACGGTTCGTCGAACTGATGCCGATACTCACGGTCAGCAGCGCAATACTCTCCGAACCGACTCCAGCCAAACACCCGATGTCCTACCCAAGTCAGACTTCCAGTTACCGGGAGATGGAGATTCTTTCCGCCTCTCCCGAGCGCCTCGTTGTCATTGTCTTCGAGCAACTGGTCGTCAACCTCGAGCGCGCACGCATCGCGATGGAACGCAACGATGTCTCCTTGCGTGTCACTGCCCTGCGTCGCGCCCGCGGTCTCGTCGGCGAGTTGCTGGCGACGCTCGACTTCGAAAAGGGGGGCGCTGTGGCGTCGCAGTTGGGCGACCTGTACCAGTACATGTTGCTGGAACTGGTCGATGTCGGACAGCGCGGGGATCTCCGTGCGATTCGCAAGTTAGTGTCGGTCGCGTCGCATTTACGCGACGGCTTTGTCGGGGCCGCGGAACAGTCGCTCACTCTGCAACAGTCGGCGTGACCCCAATGGACGTCCGTTCGACGTTTCGGGTGCCGCGTCTCGGCCGCCGTTCGACCGCCGAGCGGGCGGACGCCGCCCGTCGTGCATTGGCGATCTGCGAATCGGCCGATGCGATGGCTCGTGAGGCGAGCGAGTCGCTTGATCGGGATGACGACCGCTTGTTCAGCCTGCTGGAGCAGCGGGAGCAGATGCTCGCCGATCTGGCGGAGCATGTCGCGACCCTGCGCCTCGAACGGCCGACGGCGGACAGTTCGTTGTTTGCCTCCACCGCCAAGGTGGTGGATGATGCGGACGCCTTGGTCACGGAGGTGTGCAACGCCCTGTCGTCTTCGCAGCGGGCCACAATGGCGCTGGCGGTGCGTGTCGCCGACCGAGCGAGCGAGCTGCGGGCGGAGCTGGCCGAGGTGCAGCGCGCAGGAAGTGCGGGCGTTGGATACGCCACGCGTCCGACAGCGCACCACTTGAACAGTCTGCGGTAGCGCGTCGGTGATGCAAGTGGCCCGTGCAGCGGCAAGCGTAGGATGAACGCTATGACGCGCGAGTCCTTTGGCGCTCTGCTCAGCGAGAAGCTCGCCGAGCTCGAAGCGGCAGAGGGTGAGTCGTGGTACATGGCCGTGGAGACGGCGGTCGATCGGATGCGTCTCGATGTCCAGCGAGTGGTGCTGGCAAACGAGGGAGGGCCTCTGCCCAGGCAGGGACACGCCGCGTACCTGACGACACCCGAGCTATCGATAGAACCGGGACAACGGGCGCTGAACATTCTGTACTGAGGGAAGCGCAGGGACAGGACGGGGAGAAACGACCCGAATCTGCCCCCGCTCAAGTTCCCAGCGTTCACCGCCGATAATCCCATACAAGAGGAGGAGACCTATGCGTATCAACGGAAGCATGTTCGACCCGCTGCGCCCGGAGCGCGCGACAACGCCGGTAACCCCACCGACCGCGCCGCGACAGACCGAGCACGGCGGAAACGCCCCCGCCAAGTCGGATTCGGTCCAGATCTCGGACGCGGCCCGGCGGATGGCGCAGGAAACCAAGAGCAACTTTGACCCGGAACGGGTCTCGGAGCTGCGGACGAAGGTCCTCACGGGCGCGTACAACACGCTCGATGTCGTGGATCAGGTCGCGCGCCGTATCATCTCGCGCGGTGATCTCTGAACTCGATGAGTTCAAGGCCCTCACTCCGCTGACCAGCACATTCAGGAGATAGGTGTCATGAAGTTTCTCGTGGTGGACGATTCCGCGACCATGCGGCGTATCGTGATCAACTCACTGCAGCGGATCGGCTTCAACGACACCGTCGAAGCCGCAGACGGGCAGGAAGCGCTGGCGAAATTCGACAGTACAGTCAAGTTCGTGATCACTGACTGGAACATGCCCAACATGAGCGGCACCGAGTTCACGAAGGTGCTGCGTTCGCGTCCTGACGGCGCGCACGTCCCCGTGCTCATGGTCACCGCCCGCTCGGTCAAGGAAGACATCCTGACTGCGATGGAGGCCGGCGTGAACAACTATATCGTCAAGCCGTTCACGCCCGCCGTGCTCAAGGAGAAGATCGATGCGCTGCTCCCCGCCGCTGCGGCTTGAGGATGATGGCAATGAGCAGTCCACGCGCCCATGAAGTGCTGTACGAGTCGGAGGCAACGCTCCGACTTGTCGACAGCCAGTTGAGCGAGCTACGGCACTCGGCAGCCGCCGAGCCGCCGCGCCAGCCGGGCCTCGCCGACTTGCCGGGTATCCTCGAACGGGCGAATACGCAGATTCTCGATGTCCTGTCGCGACTGCGCCAAACGCGTGTCGCGATGCAGTCATCGGCGCTCGACAAGATCCAGACGACGCACGACAAGCTCAAGGAAGTCACCACGGCCACGGAAGACGCCGCGATCAATATCATGGACGCCTGTGACCGTGCGACGCAGATGGTCGATGTTCTCGATGCGATCGATGCCGCGCCGGCGCCGGACAAGGCCAAAGCCGCAGAAGTCCGCGGCACACTGCGCGACGAGATTTTCATGATGATGGGTGCCCTGCAATTCCAGGACATCACCACGCAGCAGCTCAGCCACGCGTCGGCGGTACTCGTCGAAATGGAGCGCCGGTTGGACGACGTGACACGCCTGTTTGACACGAATATTGAGGCAGGCATTTTCACCGGTGGCAGGGAATACAACGCGTCGGACAGTCAGACGTACGATCCGAATGCAACAACCCAGAATGCCGAAGGCCGTCAGGCGCTTGCCGACGAAATCTTTACGGCGGTCAAGCAACCCGCTGCGTAAGCTCCCCCCGGGCTTTCGCGTGCACCGGGCGGCTCGTGTCTTCGGACGCGGGCCGTTCGACGTTCCGGGAGATTGCAGTAAACCTCTCAGTGGGCGAGGCCGATACTTCATGCCATGAGTGTCCCGACGTGGGGATCGCTTCAGGCTGTTCTCTCAATGCCCGCGCACGAACGTGCAACATCTCACGCTCGACGACGCCGCCACGCTGCTGCTGCAGCTGGAGGCCTCCGATACCGCCGATCTCACGAAGCTACGCGACGCGCTCACCACGCTCGCGTTCGAGAATCTGGTACCGCTGCCTGCACAGCCCTTCGTTGCGCGCGCTGCGCGTGTGCTCGGCACGATCATCGCCGGTACGACCGCCGACGCCAACGCGGCCTTCACGGACGTGAGCGAAGCGATTGAAGAAGCGATGCGCGTGACGGATGCTAGCGCCGCGCCTATTATGCCCGCACCAGCTGCGTCCGCACCAGCTGCGTCCGTTGCGGCGGCGGCCGTTGCGGCGGCTGCCACACCAACGCCGGTCGCGCCGGTCCGTTCGGCGCAGCATGATGTCGGCAGCGATCAACTGCCCGAGGATGCCGACCGCGATCTGCTGCCGGACTTCATTACGGAGAGCCACGAATGCGTGGCCAACTCGGAAGCGGCGCTGCTCAATCTTGAGGAGAACCCGAGCGACGAAGAGGCCGTCAACACGGTCTTCCGCGCCTTCCACACGGTGAAGGGAACGTCGGCGTTCCTGGGGCTTTCGCGCATTGCCGCATTCGCGCATGAAGCGGAGTCGTTGCTCAGTCGCGTTCGCGACAAGGAGATTGCATACGCGCAGGGCTGCGCCGACCTCTCGCTGCGCTCGGTGGATATGCTCAGCGCGCTCCTGGCGTCGGTCGTCACGGCGCTTGAGGTCGACGGCCGCATTCCGGTGCCCGTCGGCTATCACGAACTGCTCGACGCCCTCGCCTCGTACGATCCCGCGTTGCATGCGCACGGTGTCGTGCTGACCGAGCGCGGCGAGTCCGAGCAGCGCAACAGCGCTAGCCCCGACATCGCGCCGGCCGGCAACTCCGCACCGGCGTCGACGAACAACCGCGCGAATACCGCGGCGAACAACGCGGGTGCGGCACCCTCGTCAGCGGCAGCGAACGCGGCGCGTCAGGCGCGCGGCGAGCCGAGTACCGACGCGACTATCCGTGTGCGTACCGATCGCCTCGACCGGTTGATTGATATGGTCGGCGAGTTGGTCATCTCACAATCGATGATCGCTGGCGACGAATCACTCGCCACGGGCAAAGCGCATGAGCTGCTTCGCAAAGTCACACACTCCGGAAAGATCGTCCGTGAGCTGCAGGACCTCAGCATGTCGATGCGCATGGTGCCGTTGCGCGCGACGTTTCAGAAGCTTGCCCGCGTCGTGCGCGACACGGCGGTCAAGGCGGGCAAGCAGGTGCAGTTCGTGACCGAAGGCGAAGACGTCGAAATCGATCGTACGCTCGTCGACATTCTCGGTGATCCGCTGGTGCACATGGTACGCAACGCGGTCGACCACGGGGTCGAAGGTCCGGCCGATCGCGCCAAGGCCGGCAAGTCGAACGCGGGCACGGTGCGCCTCTCCGCCTACCACGCGTCGGGCAACGTGGTGGTCGAATTGATCGACGACGGTCGCGGACTCTATCGGGAAAAACTCGTATCCAAGGCGATCGAGAAGGGATTGATCGAGTCTGACAAAAGCATGTCAGACAGCGACGTCTTTTCGCTCATCTTCGCGCCCGGCTTCTCCACCGCGGACAAGATCACCGATATATCCGGCCGTGGCGTTGGCATGGACGTGGTGCGACGCAATCTCGAATCCATCCGCGGTCGCATCGACATCACTTCGGCGCCCGGAAACGGCACCACCTTCGCAATCCGTCTACCGCTCACGCTTGCGGTCACCGATGGCATGCTCGTTCGTGTCGGACAAGAGCGCTTCATTGTGCCGCTTACGCACATTCACATGAGCTTCCGTCCCGAGCCCGCTATGCTCTCCACCGTGGTAGGCCACGGTGAAGTCGTGCTGCTCCGCGGCGAACTCATGCCGATCGTGCGCTTGCATCGACTGTTCGACGTACCGAACGCCGTGGAAAGCCCGCTCGAAGGGCTGCTCATGATCGTCGGCGACGGAAAGCGCCGTAAAGCGCTTCTGGTCGATGAGCTGCTTGGGCAACAGCAGGTCGTCGCGAAGACACTCGGCGCCGCACTGGGCAAGGTGCCCGGGGTGAGCGGCGGAGCGATCCTGGGCGATGGTCGCGTCGGACTCATTCTCGATGTAAACGAAACCGTCGCACTGGCACAGCATGACGGCACGGTTCCGCTCAAGTGGGATCGCGACCGCCAGCGCGACGTGGCGGCATAGCCGCGACTCCTTATGACGCTCCGCCGCCGGAGCGCCGAATCAACTTGCGAAGGGGCCGCGAGGTCCCGATTGCACCATCATTTCTCCCGAGCGAGCCATGAGCACGCAACCTGACAGCGCCAGCGCACCCGCCACATCGTCGCGCGCTGGCAAGTACCTGACGTTTTTCCTCTCGGGTGAAGAGTACGGTCTCGAGATCCTCAAGGTCAGCGAGATCATCGGCCTGCAGCCGATCACGCGCGTGCCGCGCATGCCCGACTTCGTACGCGGAGTCATCAACCTGCGCGGCAAAGTCATTCCGATCACCGACCTCCGCAAGAAGTTTCATATGGAGGCGAACGGCACGGAAGACACCTGCATTATCGTCGTGCAGATGAAGGGAGTGCAGACGGGTATCGTGGTCGATCGCGTGAGCGAAGTCGTGGCGATCGCTGAAGCGGATATCGAGGATGCGCCGAGCTTTGGCGCCGGCATTCACACCGAGTTCCTGCTCGGTATCGGCAAGGCCGCTGGCCGCGTCAAACTGCTCCTCGACATCGACAAGGTGCTGGTAACGAGCGAGCTCGAAGCGCTGGCTGCCGCGCAGTCGCACGCAGCCTGATTGCACCGGGATCAAATACATGCCTCCCAATGCCGCACCGGCCGGCGTCTTCGCCGAGTGTGAGCTGACTGCACCACAGTTCACGCGCATCACTACAATGCTCTACGAGCACGCCGGGATCCGGATGCGCGAGGGCAAGGAAGGGTTGGTGCGCGCGCGACTGGCCAAGCGGCTGCGCACGCTCGGCCTACCCGACTTCGACGCGTATCTCTCGTTCGTGCAGTCGGAGCCGAGCAAGGCCGAGTTCGCCGAGATGATCGACGCGCTGACCACGAACAAGACGAGCTTTCTGCGAGAGGTCTCGCACTTCGACTATCTGCGCGAGCAGGTGCTCCCGTCGCTCAACGGACCGGTGCGCATCTGGAGTGCAGGTTGCTCGACCGGCGAGGAGCCGTACACGCTCGCCATGCTGCTCAACGATGCCTACGGTGCCGACGCGTCACGTCGCGTCAAGATCCTCGCGACGGATATCAGTCGCCGCGTCCTCGCGCAGGCCAAGGCGGGTCGCTATCCGGCCGAAGTGATGTCCGACGTACCGGCGCCGTGGATGCAGCGGTACTGGTCCAAGCGGCAAGACGAGAGCGGGCGTCCCGTGTCCGAAGCGGCTCCGTCGCTGCGCAGTCTGGTGCAGTTCGCCAAGCTGAACCTGATGGAACACTGGCCGATGCAGGGACCGTTCGACGCGATCCTCTGCAGAAACGTGATGATCTACTTTGAAAAGGCCACACAACAGAAGCTGGTCGAACGCTATTGGGCATTGCTGCGTCCAGGCGGACATCTGTTTGTCGGGCACAGCGAGAGCCTCACCGGACTCACGCACCGCTTTCGGTATGTGCAGCCCGCCGTCTACGTGAAATAGCGATGGCGACGATCGCGCCCGTGCGCCCGGTGGACCGCGTCGTCGGTGTGGCGGACATCAAGGTGTCGTCCGTGATCGGCGAACGACTCATCACGTACGCACTTGGCAGCTGCCTCGGCATCGTCGTGTACGATCCGGTGGCATGCGTGGCCGGAATGCTCCACGTGATGCTGCCCACCGGGACGATCGACAAACAGAAGATGCAGGAGAAGCCCGCCATGTTCGTGGACAGTGGCGTGCCGATCCTTTTTAAGGAATGCTACAAACTCGGTGCGAAAAAGGAGCGCATGATCTGCAAGGTGGCGGGCGGTGCCCACGCCGGTGCATCAGCCGAAGCCGATCGGTTCCAGATCGGCAAGCGCAACATGATCGCGCTGCGCAAGCTGCTGTGGAAGAACGGTGTGCTTGTGCACGCGAACGACACAGGCGGAATACAGACGTCCCGCACGATGTGGGTTGACGTCGCAACCGGCGCCGTCACGCTCAGGATCAACGGACTTGAGAGCCCGCTCTAACCGCTGCAGACGGAAACTATCATGGCCTTTAACGTTCTCGTGGTGGATGACAGCGCTGTCATGCGACAGATGGTCGTCCGAACCCTCAAGATGAGCGGCCTTCCGCTGGGCACGGTCTTCGAAGCCGCCAACGGCGAAGAGGGGCTGTTCGTGCTGCAGGAGCAGTGGATCGACTTGTTGCTGCTCGACATCAACATGCCCGTGATGAACGGCGAAGAGATGTTGCGCCGCGTCCGGGCGAACCCCGAGACTGAGGCACTGCCCGTCATTGTCGTGTCCACCGAAGGAAGCGAAACACGCCTCGCTGCCTTGCACGGGCTGGGTTGTGAAATCGTCCGCAAGCCGTTCGCGCCAGAGACCCTGCGCGATACCATCATTCGTATCACGGGAGTTACCGATGGGGAGTACTATGGATCAGTCGCTGTCGCGAACGACGGCGGCGACTTTTGAGGAGCTCGCACTTCTCGTTCCGGAGTATGCGCTATCGCCGGAACAGGATGCTGCCGCGCTTGATGTGACTGTCTCAGTGGATTTTCGCGGCCCGTTCAGAGGTCGACTCGTGGTGCGCGCCAGCGCGTGCCTGCTGCCGACCATCGCATCGAACATGTTGGGTGAAGCAGGCAGCCGCCAGCCACCACTGCAGCGCGATGCGCTGGGTGAGATCGCGAACGTTATCTGCGGCAACGTGCTTCCGGCAATTGCCGGCGCCGAGGCGGTGTTCCATCTCAGTGCGCCGCGCGTGCACGACGCCAACGAAACGCCGTCGCGTGACGGCGACGCGCCGTCTGCGACTGCCGTCTTCGGTGTCGAGGCCGATCGTGTCGCCACGGCGCTTTTCGTCTTTGGTGCCATGCCAGAAGCGGCAGCCGTCGCGTGAGCTCGCCCGTTCGTCCGCTGACCGCTCCCTTGGCGCCCACTGTGCGAAAGCCGGGCGTGACGCGCGTGCTGATCGTGGACGACTCTGCGCTCGTTCGACGCATCCTGTCCGATGCGCTCTCCCGGCACCCGGACATCGAAGTCGTGGGCACGGCCACCGACCCGTACGTGGCCCGCGAGCGGATCGTGCAATTGCGCCCCGACGTGATCACACTCGACATCGAAATGCCGCGCATGGACGGACTGTCGTTCCTGTCCAAGCTGATGCAGCATTTTCCGTTGCCGGTGGTGGTGGTGAGTTCGCTCACCCCGCAGAACAGTGATACCGCGCTGCGCGCGCTCGCACTCGGCGCCGTGGAAGTTCTGGCCAAGCCGGGATCCTCGTTGGCGGCGGGTGACGTGGCCGAAGAACTCGTGCGCGCCGTGCGCGCGGCCTCGCACGCACGTGTCGTCAAGCGCGCCACAGTCGAAGAGTCCATCGCAGCGCTCGCGCGGCCGACCATGGCCACGCTCGACGCCACGCACAAGATCATTGCACTCGGTGCCTCCACTGGCGGCACGCAGGCGCTCGAGCAGGTGCTGCGCCGACTTCCCGTCGATGCGCCGGGCACGGTCATCGTGCAACACATGCCCGAACATTTCACACGCTCCTTTGCCAAGCGTCTGGACGGTCTCTGCGCGATGCGGGTGCAAGAGGCGCGCGACGGCGACTACGTAACGCCCGGACTCGCGCTCGTGGCACCGGGTGGTAAGCACCTTATTCTGCAGGCCAGCGGAGCGCGTTGGGTCGCGCGCGTGAAGGACGGCCCCAAGGTGCATCACCAACGTCCCGCGGTCGACGTACTCTTTCAGAGTGTGGCGCGCTGCGCAGGGCGCAACGCGGTGGGCGCACTGCTCACCGGTATGGGAGCCGATGGCGCCAAAGGTCTGTTGGCCATGAAGGAGGCCGGCGCTTACACCGTGGCGCAGAACGAGGAGACGTGCGTGGTATACGGAATGCCGCGCGAAGCGGTGAAGCTTGGCGCCGCGATCGACGTGCTTCCGCTCGACAAGGTGGCCGACGCGCTACTCAACGCGCTGCAACCCGCGCACGTGTAGCGGCGCGCGGCACCTCGCGCGATCAGGCGTCGCCGAGCGGAAACCACAGTGACACAACGGTCCGGCCGCCATCGCGTTCACGCGAGAGCCGGCCGTGTTGTGCGTGGGCGAAGGCCAGCGCCAGCGTGAGCCCGAACCCGGCGCCGCGCACACCATCTTTGGTGGTCACGAAGGGATCCTCCGCCGTATGCTCCACCGACGCGGCGAATCCGGGGCCGTCGTCGGACACCGCCAACTGCGCCCAGCGTCCGGCCGGAATCTCGGTGACCCCATGCACCTCGGGCTCACTCATCGTGCGCGGTATGCGCGAGATGGTGACGGTGCCATCGACCGGTGATGCATCCCGTGCATTCGCCACCAATTCACGCAGCACGTCGGCCAGCCACGCCGCGTCGCTCTCGATGCCGGTGATCGGCGCGCCGGTCGTGCGGTCGAAAAAGACGGCGCTCGTTGCCGTCGACGTGCCGCCGCCCCCGGCCACCGACGCCACGACATCCGCGATCACGACGTCGAGATCGACTGGTGACGCACGCATGCCCGTGGTTCGGGAGAAGCGCGCAATGCGCTGCACATACGACACCAGCGCGTCCGCGGCACGGTGAATCTCCGACACGTCGGCGTGCGTGGTGGTGTTGGGCGGCAACTCGCCGAGCAACAGCTCGCTGTACGTGCGAATGACCGTCGCGAAATTGTTCAGGTCGTGCGCCATCCGACGCGCAAACACGCCCAGTGCTTCGTGCCGATTCGGCGCGGGCTCGGCGGCGTGTGCGGATGACACGACGGCGCTCGAACGGTCCTGCGAAGGGTCGACAGTCATGGTTCATTGGAAACAATGATGCGCTCGGTCGATTGACAACTGCCGCCGGTCGCAGTCCTATAACTATCCTATTTGCATCTCACGTCAACGAGGATGTTCATGTCGCCACAGCTCTTGCGGTCGCTTCTGCTGGCCGCTGCCGCCGCCGTCCCACTTACCACGGCGAGCCGGCCCGTTTCGGCCCAAACGTTGCCACCCGTTGACGTGCAGATTGCCGCCGCCGTGTTGCCGCTCCCCCAAGAAATGCGCGACGGTGCTGGCGTGCTCGGCTATCGCGCGGCCGGCAAGTTGGAGGCGCTGCGGCCGGCCAAGAACGGCATGCTCTGCCTGGCCGACGATCCCGCCGAAAAGGGCTACCACGCGTCCTGCTATCACGAATCGATGGAGCCGTTCATGCTGCGCGGCCGGCAATTGCGCGACGCCGGCACGAAAGGCACGCAGGTCGATACCGTGCGCTTCGCCGAGGTGAAGTCGGGCAAGCTGAAGATGCCGACCGCGCCGGCGTCGCTATACCAGATTTTCGCCCCGGAGAACGATTTCTCGCTCGCGACCGGGACCGTCTCCAAGTCACGCGCCACGTTTGTGGTCTACATCCCGTTTGCGACGGCGCAAAGTACCGGACTGTCCACCACGCCAACCGACAAGGGACCGTGGCTCATGCTGCCAGGCACCCCCAAGGCGCACATCATGTTCACGATGGGGATGTGACATGGCCGGCGCGCGACGCACGCCAGCGAACGGGGCTCCGGCCCCCACGCTGACTGCGGCGCGGGTGCGGCGGGCCGTTCGTGAGCTGTCGGCGGCAGACGAACGTCTCGCTGTGGCGATCGAACGGGTCGGCCCGTGCACGATGCTTCCCCGAGCAGACGGGTCGCACTTTGATCATCTCGCGCGCGCCATCGTCTATCAGCAGCTCTCCGGCAGCGCGGCGAGCACGATTTACGGCCGCTTCGTGGCGCAATGCGGGGCCGGTGACGGGTCGCCACCCACCCCCGCGCAGATTTCGGCGCACGAGGAGTCGGCGTTGCGGGCCTGTGGCCTGTCGAACGCGAAAATGCGCGCCATCCGTGATCTCGCGCGGCACGTGGCCGACGGTCGCCTCCCTCTCGATGCACTGGATCGTATGGACGACGCGGCCATCATTGCGTCGCTGGTGCAGGTGCGCGGCATCGGCGAGTGGACGGCGCAGATGTTTCTGATGTTCCGGCTCGGGCGCCCCGATGTGCTGCCGGTGCTGGATCTGGGCGTGCGCAAAGGTGCGCAACGCATCTATCGCATGCGCGCTCTGCCGGAAGCCGATCGGCTGGACAAGGTGGCGAGGAAATGGCGGCCGTGGGCCTCGGTGGCGAGTTGGTACTGCTGGCGCGTACTCGATCTGGAGGACGCCGGGGGCTGGTAGCGCACCGATCCCGCGAACAGCGCAGCGTTCGGCGGCGTTTACTCCGGAGCAGTACCCACCCGCTCCCACGCCATGACCCCAGTGATCTTCCGCAAGTCGCTCCGCGTTCCCGTTCCCGTTGAAACGCTCTTTGCCTGGCATGAACGGCCCGGCGCCTTCGCACGACTGTCCCCGCCGTGGGATCGCCCGAAGATTCTCGAGCAGCAGGGCGGCATCCGCGACGGCGCCACGGTCGTGCTGCAGGTGCACGCGGGTCCCATTGCCACCACGTGGCGGCTGACGCACCGCGACTACATCGAGAACCGCCAGTTTCGCGACGTGCTGCTGAGCGGGCCCTTTTCCAAGTGGATCCACACGCATTCGTTCTCGCCGGAGGGGGCGGCGGCGAGTACGCTCGTGGACGAGATCGAGTACGAACTGCCGATGGGGGCGCTCGGACAGGCGGTCGGGGGCGGGTACGCCGCGGGTACGCTCGATCGCGTCTTTGCCTACCGCCATGCGCTGCTGGCCGGCGATCTGGAGCGGCACGCGCAGTTCGCAGACCGCCCGCGCATGCGCGTCGCGATCACCGGCGCGACCGGTCTGATTGGAACGCAGTTGGCGGCGTTCCTGAGCACGGGCGGACATGAGGTGCTCCGCATCGGGCGCGGGGCGGTGGCGCCCGGAACGGTGGACATCACTTGGGATCCGGCGCGCGGCGTGCTGGACCCGCGTGCGCTGGAGGGGGTCGACGCCGTGGTGCATCTCGCTGGCGCGTCGATTGCCGAGCGCTGGACCGACGAGCACCGCGCGGCGCTCAAGGACAGTCGTGTGCAGGGTACGGCGCTGCTGGCGCGCACCCTGGCCGCCCTGGACCGCAAGCCACAGGTGCTCGTAAGTGGTTCCGCCATTGGTATTTACGGAAGTCGTGGCGACGAGACTTTGGACGAGTCCAGCACCCTGGGCTCTGGCTATCTGGCGGATGTGGGGAAGGCGTGGGAAGAGGCCACGGCGGCGGCGGAAGCGGCCGGTATTCGCGTGGTGCACGCTCGGACCGGGATTGTGCAGGGGGCCGCCGGTGGCGCGCTGGGTAAGCAGGCGCCGCTGTTCAACGTTGGGCTCGGTGCGCGGCTGGGCGACGGGCGGCAGTGGATCAGTCCGATCGCCCTCGACGACGAAATCGGCGCTTTGCACTTCTGCGTCATGCGCGATGATCTGCGCGGGCCGGTGAACCTGGTGGCGCCCGCTCCCCTGACCAACGCGGACTACTCCCGTGTGCTGGCCGACGTGATGCACCGGCCGCTGCTGGCCTCCGCGCCGGCCTTTGTGCTGCGCACGATTCTGGGGAGCGAGATGGCGAACGAAACCGTGCTGGCCAGTCAGCGCGTGGTGCCCGCCGTGTTGCAGCGCGCAGGTTTTTCGTTCCGGCTTCCCGAGCTCGCGGCCATGCTGCGGTTCGAACTCGGCTGCTGAACCGCGTCCGCGGGGAGTGCAATCGCGTTGCACTTTGACACTACGGTGCGTCTCATCACGTAGTATTCCTCAAGCATATGACAGTCATCCTGCTGGAAAGCGTCCTCTTCATCGCACTGGTGGCGGTAGTGGGCGCTTTCGTACTCAAAGCCCTTGGCGTGACGCCGTTCGGAACGCGCCTCAAACAAAGCGCGAACCGTCGTCGCATCGACAAGCAGGCCGATTTGACCTGCCCGATCCACGGGCCGCAGCGCGAGGAAGATCTCGTGCGGCTGCCGACGGGCGAACCCTTGTGTTCACACTGTTATCGGGAGGCCGTCCATGGCCACGTCGATTGATTCCACGCTCGAAGGGCTCCGCAACTCCATGAACTGCCGAGGTAATAACTTCCTCTTCGCCAGCGCCCGGCTGAATGGCGATTACAGTTTCGTCCGCTCGGACTGGAATGAAGGTATCGAACCCTGGCGCTTTGGCGTTGAAACCTGGGGCTCGACCGGCGATTTCAAGATCCACAGTATCCTCGACCGCAGCCTGTTCCGCCTCGGTCAGACGGTGTCGATGAAGCACATCGCGCGCAGCCGCAACAGCAAGGGTTTTGCCCTGCCCGACCCGGCCAGCTTGCCGACCAAGCTGGTCATCCGCCACAACGAGAGCGGTACCGAATTTACCCAGCCGGTTACTTGGGATGCGCAGGGTGCTGCGGTCAACAGCTGGAAAGTGCCAGAATCGGCCAAGCTCGGCACCTATGAAATCGCCCTCAGTGGCGGTAAGCGCGGCGAGATTTCCAGCGGTGAAATCCGTATTGCTGATTTCCGTCTGCCAGTCTTTACCGGCAGCGTCCAAGGTGTTCCGACGCGCCAGGTAGCGCCGGGCAAAGTGCCGCTAGCGCTCGGCCTGTCCTTCATCAACGGTGGTGCGGCAAAAAATGCCGAGGTGCAGGTTTCCGCCACGCTGCGGCCACGCTGGCCGGTTTACAAGAATTACGAAGCCTACAACTTTCAGCTTGATTTCGACGAGGCAGCGCTGGCTGCCTTCAAGATTGAAGCCAACCGTGAAGAAGAAGCGTTGATCCTCGACAAGCAGGAAATCAAGCTCGACAAGGCGGGTGCCGGCAAACTTGAGGTGGTGCTGCCGGCCAAGCCGAAAGGCCCGAGCGAGGTTTATGCCGAGATGAGCTTCGCCGACCCGAATGGCGAAATACAGACCATCCACGGCCGCGTTGAACTGTGGCCAGCAGCGCTGACTGTCGGCATCAAAGTCGCCGACTGGGCTTCGGCCACGGCCAAAAACCGTGTCGAAGTAATCGTTCTCGACATTAGCGGCAAACCGCTCGCCGGCCAGCAAGTCAGCGTCAAGGCCAAGCGGCGGATTGATTACAGCCACCGTCGA
>JBBQSM010000023.1:0-35952 GCA_038234895.1 Gemmatimonadales bacterium | reverse complement strand
CGCCACTGTCGCATCGGCGCAACGGGATTCGCTACAGCCGAGTCCGGCGAAACATCACGTTTTTGCGTAATCCCCGCGAAACGAAAGATTTTCGTTGACCGCTCAGTATCCCGCCATTATCGTGGCTGTCCTACCCATCAGACCGGTCGGGCAACCGATCGATCCCCTCGGTTCCACATTGGTGAGGGCGTGTATGCAGTCAGCGACCGCCAGCAGATCCGAAACCCGCTCCACCCGCGGGTTCTTTCGCTCCTCCCCCTCCACCGCGTTCGATCAGTACCTGCACGACATCCAGAAGCTCCCGCTGATCACCGACGTCGCCGAAGAGCGGCGTCTGGCTCGGCTGGCGCAAAAGGGTGACGAAGCAGCGGCCGAACGGCTCGTGACGGCGAACCTCCGGTTTGTCATCTCGTATGTAAAGAAGTATCAGGGCCATGGGCTCGACCTGAGCGAACTGGTTGCCATCGGCAACGAGGGATTGCTCAAGGCCGTCCGCAAGTTCGATCCCGACCAAGGGGTCAAGTTCATCTCGTATGCCGTCTGGTGGGTACGACAGGCGGTGCTCAAAGCCCTCGCGGAGCAGACGCGCTCGGTGCGCATCCCGCTCAACCAGAACTCGCAGCTTATCCGCATGGCACGCGCGGAGATGATCCTCAATCAGGTGCTCAATCGTGAGCCGACGGACGAGGAAATCTCTAAATGTCTGGCGGAGCCGCTGGAGCAGGTGCGATCCGCGAGACAGATTTCGAGCACCGAGGTATCGCTCGATGCCCCGATCGACCGTCAGGATCGCGAGGCGTCCACGCTTGGCGAGCGCTTTGCCGGCGAGACCAACATCGACATCGAAGAGGGAACGGACTTCCGGCTGATGCGGGAGTTCATCGACCGGGTGTTCCGGAAGTACCTCACCCCGCGCGAACGCAAGATTTTGTACCTGTACTACGGACTCGATGAAGGGGCCGAAGCGATGACCCTCGAGCGTATTGGCGCGCTCATGGGCGTCACCCGCGAACGGATTCGGCAGATCCGCGAGCGTGCTTTCGAGAAGCTCCGCGAGTCGCCCGATGGGCACGCGCTGGCCGGCTTCTGGGGAGCGGCGTGACGACAGGGCAACGCTAGAACGACTGATGCGTTCTGTTTAGGGTGCGGGCGCTCGCATATCGCGGGCGCCCGCATTCGCTTAGAGGAGCTGCCGTGCCACGTGTGTTGATTATTGATGATGAATCTGGAATTCGCTTCGCCTTGCAACGCTGGTTCGCGCGGCAAGGGTGGGCCGTGCTGGAAGCGCCAGATGGACCGGCCGGCCTGTCGCTATTGCGACAGGCGTGCGACGACGATCCCGTCGCGCGGATTGACGTCGTCCTCTGCGACCTGCACCTCCCGGGGCTTTCTGGCGACGAATTGCATTCCACACTGCTGCGTGAACATCCCGAGATCATTCCGCGCATGATCTTTTCCACCGGCGACCCCGTCGTGTCCGCGCGCCCCGGCAGCATCATCGCCACGCATCCTCACGTGCTGCAGAAACCGTTCGAGCTATCGCTGCTGCGCACGCTCATCGACACGATTCACCCAGCGGCCTGAAGGTCAGCCCGCCAGCAACTGCCGGAAATAGCGGATGGTCTCGGTGAGCCCGTCGCGCAGCGCGACCTTGGGCTCCCAGTCAAGCGCCTGCTTGGCCAGCGTGATGTCGGGCCGACGCTGCCGCGGATCGTCGACCGGCAACGGGCGAAAGACCAGCTCAGACTTGGAGTCCGTCAGCTCGAGCACCAGCTGCGCCAACTCCAGCATGGTGAACTCACCCGGATTCCCCAGATTCACCGGTCCGGTAAACTCCGGCGGTGAGTTCATGAGCCGCACGAACGCCTCGATCAGGTCATCCACGTAGCAGAAGCTGCGCGACTGTTCTCCGCTGCCGTAAATCGTGATCGGCTCCCCGCGCAGTGCCTGGACCACGAAATTGGAGACCACACGCCCATCGTTCGGGTGCATGCGCGGCCCATACGTGTTGAAGATGCGGGCCACCTTGATCAGCAGTGCATGCTGGCGGTGATAATCGAAGAACAGCGTCTCCGCGCACCGCTTCCCCTCGTCGTAGCAGCTGCGCGGTCCGATCGGGTTGACCAGTCCCCGATACGATTCCGGCTGCGGATGCACCTCAGGATCGCCGTACACCTCGCTGGTGGACGCCTGCATGATTCGCGCGCGCACTCGCTTCGCCAGCCCGAGCATGTTGATGGCGCCGTGCACGCTGGTCTTGGTGGTCTGGACCGGATCGTTCTGGTAGTGCACCGGCGATGCGGGGCACGCCAGGTTGTAGATCTGATCGACCTCCACGTACAGCGGGAACGTCACGTCGTGGCGCATGATCTCGAAGTGCGTCTCACCCAGCAGATGCGCGACGTTGTCCTTCGACCCGGTGAAGAAGTTGTCGACACAGAGCACCGTGGCGCCGTCAGCGATCAGCCGATCGCATAGATGTGAGCCGAGGAAGCCGGCACCGCCGGTGACCAGAACGCGTGTACGTGTATGCATGGAGCGCTATGAGGGGAGTTGGATCGCATTTGAAGACGACGCGTCACACTGTCGAGTCACCGCCCAAAACGTTGCGCGCACGCAACAGTACTGCATATACGTTGCGAGAAGTTACGCCCGAGGGGGCTACGGGGTCTACAGCGGGACAGGGCACGGTCGCGCGACTCTCGGTATGACACCTGCAGTATTGCTACCTGCGTCACTGACGACGCGATACATTCCGGCTCGACTTGCGGGTCGACGCCGCCAAACGGGATCCGTTTCGGTTCCCATGCGTTCGCTGGATCGTATTGTGCGAAGGTAGTGGGGACAACTAGTACGAGGAGCGAGCGTGGCAGTAACGGAGGCAGCCGTTTTTAAGACTGGAGAAGGACCGCCGGCAAAGCGCGACGTGCAAACTCTTCGGCCGGGCGACCACATTGTCGTCATCGGCGGCGGGCCAGCGGGTCTGACCATCGCGTACTTGCTCATGAAGCGCGGCTACGCCGTCACCGTCCTTGAAGGCTCGGACATGGTGGGCGGTATCTCGCAAACCGCGCGCTATAAGGGCTACCGCTTCGACATCGGCGGCCACCGCTTCTTCACGAAGATTACCCCCGTCCAAAAGCTCTGGGAAGAACTGCTCGGCGATGATTTCATCGACGTGCCGCGTCTCTCCCGGATTCACTACGGCGGGAAGTACTTCCACTATCCGCTCAAAGCGTTCAACGCGCTCTCCGGACTTGGCATTATCAATGCCATCCGCATTCTCGCCAGCTACGGGCACGCCAAGATGTATCCGTCGCCCGTCGAGGAGAATTTCGAGCAGTGGGTGACCAATCGCTTCGGCAAACGGTTGTACGAGATCTTCTTCAAGACGTACACGGAAAAGGTCTGGGGTATTCCCTGCACCGAGATTCGCGCCGAATGGGCCGCACAGCGCATTCAGGGACTGTCGCTGGCGCGTGCGATTCTCTCCGCGACCGCCCTGCAACGCCGCAACAACGATATCAAGACGCTCATTCACACGTTCAAGTACCCGCGCTACGGGCCGGGGCAGATGTGGGAAGCGTGCCGTGACAAGGTCGAAGCGATGGGCGGCAAGGTGCTGATGCACCACTTCGTCACATCCATCGACGGGCAGGATGGGTGCGTCAATGCCGTGACGGCGAACTCGCCGGGCGGCACCGTGCGCTTCGAGGCCGATCACATCATCTCCACGACGGATATCCGCTCGCTTGTTCGGTGCTTTGGCGACAGCGCCCCGCAGGTCGCGCGCACGGCGGCAGAAGGGCTGCGCTATCGCGACTTCCTCGTGGTCGCGTTGATCCTCAACAAGCAGGATCTGTTTCCGGACAACTGGATCTACGTCCACACGCCCGGCGTGCGCGTGGGTCGCATCCAGAATTTCAATAACTGGAGCGCCGCCATGGTCCCCGATGCAGGCCATACCTGCCTCGGCATGGAGTACTTCTGCTTCGAAGGGGACGGCCTCTGGGAGAGCACGGACGAGGATCTGATTGCGTTGGCCTCCAAGGAGATCGAGGCGCTCGGTCTGGCCAAGGCGGGCGACGTGGTCGACGGGTCGATCGTGCGCATGCAGAAGGCGTATCCGATCTACGACGGCGCGTACCGTGAGCATCTCGACAACGTGCGGGCGTTCATCGACCGGATCCCGAACCTGCACACGGTCGGCCGCAACGGCATGCACAAGTACAACAACGCGGATCACTCCATGTACACGTCGATGCTCACGCTCGAGAACATGCTCGGCGAGGCAGACCATGACGTGTGGGCGGTGAACACCGACTTCGAGTATCACGAAGAGCAGCGCGTCGATCCGAACGAGAAATCCGATGCCGGAGTAGCGGTCGCGTGACGCCCACCCCGGACGTTGCGCGCACGTCCGAACACGTGCCGACACTGAGTGTTATTGTGCCGGCCTTCAACTGTGCCGGTACTCTGCGTGAAGTGATTGCCGGCCTGCAGGCGTCCGATCTGCCGCGCGACCGTTGGGAGTTGATCGTTGTCGACGACAGCAGCCCCGACGACACGCCGCAGGTGGCGCGCGCGCACGCCGATCACGTGCTCGTCACACCGCAGGGACCACGCGGCCCGGCGTTCGCGCGAAACCTGGGCGCGACGGTAGCCCGCGGCCAGGTGCTCGTTTTTGTCGACGCCGACGTGATCGTGGCGCCGACCACGCTGTCGCAGTTCGCGGCGCTGTTCACCGCGCAGCCGGATGTCTCCGCTGCATTCGGTGCGTACGATCTGTCGCCACGCGATCCCGGAGTCGTCTCGCAGTACCGCAATCTGCTGCACCACTACGTCCACTCGCTTAGTCCGGGCGACGCCACCACGTTCTGGGCCGGATGCGGCGCCGTGCGTCGGGATACCTTCGCGGCAGTGGGCGGTTTCGATGCGGAGCGCTATCCGCGACCGCAGATCGAAGACATCGATCTCGGCTATCGCATCGCTGCCCTTGGTCAGCGGATTGTGCTGGCGCCGGAGATTCAGGGCAAGCACCTCAAGCGCTGGTCATTGCGCAACATGCTCCGTACCGATCTGCGCGAGCGCGCCGTGCCGTGGATGACCCTGCTCCTCGAGCGCAAGGATGTCGCCGGCGACGGGCCGCTCAACCTGCGCGTCATCGAGAAAGTCATGACCGCGCTCGCGGGTGTGATCGTGCTGCTCCTGCTGGCGTTGCTGGTGACGCAAGACCTGCGTCTGCTCGTGGCGATCGCGGCCGCCTGCGCCGTCATCATTTTGGGAAACGTGTCGCTCATCGCGTGGTTTGCGCGCGTCCGCGGACCGCGCTTCGCGATGGCGGTCGTGCCGCTCCGTTTACTTTTCTACTTCACCAGCGGCTTTGGTGCGGCGTGGGCGATTCTGACGCACCGCCGGCCACCGACGCACCGCTCGCGACCCGCGCTGGGAAAAGGGACCGATCATGCCACTGCCTGACCAGAACGCACCGCAGGGCGTGGCCCCGTCACTCGAGCGCCAGGTCGCGCTCGTCTTTGCGCCGCTCGACAAACGAGCGCTCGGCCTCGCGCTCGGCATTGTCGTTGCCGTGCTGCTCGTCGCCGCCACCGCGATGACGTGGGTCTTGGATCCGGACGGCAAGTTCCCGATCGAGTTGCTCGGGCAGTTTTTCTACGGTTACAATCGTACGATTCCCGGCACGCTCATCGGCGCGTTCTGGGGCTTCGTTACCGGATTCTGCTGGGGATGGTTTCTCGCCTTCGCCCGCAACTTCGTGCTCGCCGTCTGGCTCATGATCATGCGCGTGCGCGACGACGTGGCGTCATCCCGCGTCTTTCTCGATCACATCTGAGGACCTGTCTTCATGTCTGCCCCCAATCATCCAATGATGCGGTCCACCGACAAGCTGCCCAAAGAGGCGCTCGTCGGCATCGCGCGGCTGCACGCGCGCGCCTGGGGCGTGGCGACGGGACTGCTCTTCGCCATCGGACTGTTCTCCGCCACGATCATTCTCGTGTTGCGGGGTGGTCAGCGGGTCGGCGAGCATTTGGGACTCCTGGCCGTCTTCTTCCCCGGCTACTCGGTCACGGTCGGCGGCGCGTTCATCGGGTTCGTGTACGCATTCGTGGTGGGCTACGCGCTCGGGCGGACCATCGGGCAGATCTACAACATGTTTGCGCGACCGTAGCGACATCCAATCGCGGCCCCATCCGCGTTAGCTTTCGGGGGTGACCTACCCCCCCGCGCTCGTTGCCTCGCTCGAATCCATTGTCGGCGCCCGTTGGGTCAAGCGCCGCAGCACCGAACTGGTGCCGTACGACGCCGATGGACTGCCCGGCTACCGCGCACTTCCGGGGCTGGCTGTCTTTCCCGCCACTGCCGATGAAGTGGTCCGTGTCGTACGCGTCCTCGCGGACGCCGGCGTCGCGTACGTGCCGCGCGGTGCCGGCACCGGACTCTCCGGCGGATCACTGGCCGAAGGCACGGTCGTCCTGGGGCTCAATCGACTCACGCGCATTCTTGCGATCGATGCCGAGAATCGTGTCGCGCACGTCGAGCCGGGGGTCATCAATGCGAAGCTGTCACGCGCCGTGGCCCCCTATCGCCTGCAGTACGCGCCCGATCCCTCCAGCCAAACGGTGTGCACGATCGGCGGCAACGTCGCCGAAAACGCCGGTGGCCCGCACTGCCTCAAGTACGGCGTCACTCTCAACCATGTCGTCGCCCTCGACATCGTGCTCCCCAGCGGCGAGACCATGCGCCTGGGTGACCCGTACGGCGAATCCGACGGCTACGACCTGCTCGGTGTCTTCATCGGATCGGAAGGGTGCTTTGGCGTAGCGACCGGAGTGTGGATCAAGCTCGTGCCGTTGCCGGAAGCGGTACGCACGATTCTCGCCGACTTCCCGAGCGTGGACAGTGCGGCGCGCGCCGTGTCGCGCATCGTGGCCACGGGAATCGTTCCCGCCGCACTGGAAATGATGGATAACCCGACCATTCGCGCCGTCGAAGCGTCGATCTACGCGGCCGGCTACCCGGTGGATGCTGCTGCGATTCTGCTCTGCGAGGTCGATGGGCTTCGTGCGGGACTGGACGACGATGTGGCGACGATCGTGCAGTGCTGCCGGGAGTGTGGTGCACGCGATGTGCGCATCGCCAGCACCGACGAAGAGCGCACGCGCCTGTGGCAGGGGCGCAAGAAGGCGTTCGGCGCGATGGGACGCATTGCGCCGTCGCTGGTAGTGCAGGATGCTGTGGTACCGCGAACGCGGCTGCCGGAAATCCTCGGCACGATCGACGCGATCGCGCAGCGGCACCGCGTGAAAGTGTGCAACGTTTTTCACGCCGGTGACGGCAACCTGCATCCCAATATTCCGTACGACGCGACCGACCCGGACGAGTCGGCGCGCGTCCATGCCGCCATGTCCGAAATCATGTTGGCGTGCATCGCCGCTGGCGGCACGATCACCGGTGAGCACGGCGTCGGGCTCGACAAGCTACCGTATATGCCCGCACTGTTCGACGAGGCCTCGCTGTCGATGATGTGCGCTGTGCGTGACGCCTTCGATCCCCAGCGTCGATCGAATCCGGGCAAGGTGGTGCCGGTGCACTCGTGCCGCGAATGGCATGCATTGCCGGGTGCGCGCGTATGAACGCGGGCGATGTCATTGCCACGGATAGCGAGGCCATGCGCACGGCTTCGCGTGCCGTCGCGGCCGCACGCCTGGCCGCTGCGTACGCGGCGAACGAACCGCTGCGTCTCTGCGGCGCGGGCTCGTGGCTCGACGCGGGTCGCGCCGTGCATGCCACGTCGCCGCTCTCCGCCGCACCGCTCGCCGAGATCATCGAGTACGTGCCGGGTGACCTGGTGATCACCGTGGGCAGCGGTGTCACACTCGCTGAGTTGCAGCGGGTGACGGCGGAGTATGGGCAATGGTTTGCACTCGATCCCGCAGGCGACGCGCGGTCCACCATCGGCGCCACGGTCGCGACCGCCTCATCGGGGCCACTATCGCTCGGCAGCGGTACCATTCGCGATCTGGTGCTGGGCCTCGGGATGGTGACCGGGACCGGTACGCCCATCCGGGTCGGCGGCCGCGTGGTCAAGAACGTCGCCGGCTTCGACCTCGTTCGCCTCAATACCGGTGCCTACGGAACGCTCGGCTTCATTACCGAGGTCAGTCTGCGACTGCACGCCCGTCCGGCGACTGACGTGACCCTCGCGGTCGCGCACGACGACGTCGAGGCATTGTTGTCGGTGTATGCGCACCTCGGTCTCGCGGCACTCTCGTTTCACGCGCTCGAGCTGCTCGATCCCGGTCTCGCACAGCACGTGAACGCGGGTTCGGGGACACAGTGGGTGATGCTTGCGCGCGCCACCGGTAACGCTGCGTCAATTGCTGCGCTGCGTCTCGCGCTGGCCGCGCACGGCCCGGTGCGCGAGATCGACAGCGCCGCGTGGAACGCGCTGCAGCAGGCCGATGGAGACTGTGCGACGTTTCGCGTCAGCGCGCCACCCGCGCACATCGGGCGTTCGATCATGCAGACGCAACGCGCACTCGCAGCGTCGGGGGTCGCGGAGGCGCAGCTGCGCGCAACGCCACATCGCGGTACCGTTCGTGTTATGGTGCGCGCGGAAAACGGACGCGGCGATGCATGGGAGATCGCGCTCCGCTCGGCGTTGGAGCAGATGCAGTCACACGTGCATCGCGTGATCGGGGAACGGCTCCCCGCTCTTGCGTGGCGTGCACTCCCGGCCACGGCACAGGATCCGATCTCGATACGCATCCGGGACGCCTTCGATCCGAAACGCATTTGTAATCGCGGCATTTTTGGCGAGGTCACGTCGTGAGCAGAACGCTTCCCCTGTCCCGCTGCGCGCTTCCGGGCACGCCGCTCGCCGCCGCGGCAGCCGGACTGGATGCGTGCGTGCACTGCGGGTTTTGCCTGCAGGCCTGCCCGACGTACGTGAATCTGGAAGACGAGAACGACAGTCCGCGCGGGCGACTGGTGCTCATGCGGCGACTGCTCGACGGCGACATTGCGCTCGATGATCCGGACGCGGGCCGCCACATGGACCGTTGTCTGGGCTGTCGGGCCTGCGAGACCGCCTGTCCCTCCGGCGTGCCGTATGGTGAGCTGCTCGAGGCCACGCGCGCCACCATGGCGACGGTGCGCGGCACGCCGGCGGTGGCCCGACTCGTACTCGGCGTCTTTGCCAGTCGGCCGGCGCTGCGCATCGCGTTGCTCGGCGCGCGCCTGCTCCGCGGGAGTGGCCTGCCCCGTTTGCTCGCGCGCGTACTCCCCGACCGGCTCGCGTTCCCGTTCGCCATGCTCGCGTCGACCGCGCCGTACCCGTTTGTAACGGCACGCGCGCTACGTACGACCGACGCGACCGCAATGTATGGGAACAGGACAGCCACGACGACAACGCCGCGCGAGTCGGTGGCCCTGCTGCACGGCTGCGTCATGCAGGGACTCTTCGGGCACGTGAACGCCGCGACGGCGCGCGTCCTCACCGCCAATGGTTACACGGTGGTCGACGCGCCTCGTCAGCACTGCTGTGGCGCGTTGCACGCGCACGCCGGCGACCTCGAGGGGGCGCGCGCGTTGGCGAGGGAGAACATCGCCGCGTTCGAGTCTGCGGGCGACGCCCTGATTGCCATCAATTCCGCCGGTTGCGGCGCGATGATCAAACAGTACGCGCATCTCCTGCACGATGACGCGCAGTGGTCTGCACGCGCGGCACGCGTCGCCGCACGCGCGCGTGACGTGAGCGAGCTGCTGGCCGCCGCTGGCCCGATTGCGGGCGGCACACTTGCACTGCGCGTCACCCACGATCCGCCCTGTCACCAGATGCACGCGCAGCGGGTCGTGAAGCAGCCCATCGCGGTGCTGCGTGCGATTCCGGGACTGGAACTGCTCCCGCTTGAGGATGCCGACCAGTGCTGCGGCAGCGCCGGCATTTATAATCTCGTCGAGCCCGATACGTCCGACGCGGTGCTGCGCCCCAAACTGGAGCGCATCGCCGAAAGCGGCGCACGGTTCGTGGCCACCGGCAACCCGGGATGCATGATGCAGCTCGGTGCGGGACTGCTGCGGAGCGGCTCCACGGCACGCGTGGTGCACCCTATCGAATTGCTGGATGCGTCGTATGCGCAACCGGTGACGCGCGCACCGTAGTCGGCACCATTGCGTGCCCCGCCGCCCGCGAATCCCCGCCACCATCGTTGCGTTTGACGGACTCATTGCCGCAACCGCTGCGGCGCGCGCGCTTGCGGTATCCGAAGCGGTCACCTCCGAGTGCAGCGCGTGCACCATCGCAGCGGCGGAGCGCCATCTGCCCGGCCGCTCCCTCGACGAAGCCGTCGAAGCAGCGCTGCAGGACTGCATGACCGGCGTCGGCCAAGTAGTTGATGCCACGGTGCGGGACCTGACCGTACTGCGCGCGCGGCGCGGCTACGGTGCAATGGTCGCACAGGGTTTGCCGCTTTGTGTTGGTGCGCGTGACTGGGCGGCATCCCACGCGGCGTTGCACGGGCGACTTGTGCTTCGGGCGGACAGTGCGCGGCGCGAGGTAGAGCGCATGCTCGACTTCTCGGGCCTTGCCGATCTGGTTTCATTTGTGCGGTGCGCCGACGATTTTCCGCGAGTGGCCGGCGCACGAAGCCTGATCTCGAGCTGGCAGGCCATCGAGCGCCGATTACTCGGGCAAGGCGTTTCGCTGTCCGCGTGTACCGCCATTGAGCGCGACGTCGGCTGCGCGGACGTGGCACGGGCGCTGGTTGCGGAGGTGCGCGTGACTGAGGTTCTTTTCTGAGACGAAATGCGCCGCCGAACACAATGCACAGTTTGCTAGATTCTCGATGACCGATTGGCCCGGCGCGTCTTGCGATGGGCAACCACCTTTTGCCGCGGTGCGAGCACCCGGAGCGTACGATGAGCGACTCGACCGATACCGGCCCGATGGCCCAGATCGAGACGCAACCCGCGTTGGTGCCGCCCTCGCCGCTCACCCCGGAAGAGGCGACCTCGTACTACCAGTTGCGATCCGGAGCGGCGTGGTTCGAGGCTGCGGGGCACTGGAGCAGCTTTCGCGGCCCTAAGGCAGCCGAAGCGCTGAACGGGCTGATCACCAATGACGTCAGCACATTGCGTCCGGGAGAGGGGCTGCACGCCGCCGCCTTGACGCCCAAGGGCAAGGTGCTGACGGACATGCTCGTGATCAGGCTCGACGAGGAGTCGTTCCTCATGACCGTCTTGCAATCGGCAGCCGATGCGTGGATGAGCCTGGCCAGGAAGTACGTGAATCCGCGTCTGGCCAAGGTCACCGACGAGTCGGACAAGTTTGCGACGTGGATGCTTTACGGGGCGGACGCACGTGCCGCCGTCGCTCAACTCGGCGGCGCGAGTGCCAGCGTACACGATTTGGGTGACGTGATGATCAGCGCGTTGGCCGAATGGCCGATCTGGCATCACGGGCCTTGGAATCTTGGTCCGGTGTCGGTGCGACTCATTCGTGCGCCGCTGATGGGCGAGCTGCCGGGCTTCATCATTACCGCCAGCGCGTCGGATGCCGATGTGGTCCGCAGCCGGCTCGAAGCATCGACGATCAACCGCGCCACGCGTGCCGTCTGGAACGTGGCGCGGATTGAAGGCGGCCGACCGGCGTGGGGCGTCGACATGGACGACACGACGTTGCCGCAGGAGGCGAACCTGGACACGCTGGGTGCGATCTCATTCACGAAAGGGTGTTACACCGGGCAAGAAACCGTCGCGCGCATTCACTTTCGTGGGCACGTCAACCGGCACCTTCGCGGATTGGTTGGCAGCGCACCCATGCCCAAGGGCGCGCGCGTTCTGGACGCCTCCGGCAAGGTCGTCGGCGATGTTCGCAGCACAGTCGTTTCGCCGCGACTCGGCCCGATCGCGATGGCGATGCTCCGGCGAGAGGTCGAGGACGACGCGACGGTGTTCGTGCAGGCGGAGGATGGTGCAATCAGCGCTCGCGCGACGACACTTCCCTTCAAGGATGAGTAACTGTTCCGTGCGACATCGCCGGGCCGACGGCGACGTGCGCGAAAGCAGCAGGGGGCGCATTCGTGAAGAATGCGCCCCCTGCTGTTTGCTGCGACGACTGCTTAGTGCTTCGTCGTGTCGGCGGCCGGCGCCATCATGGACGACGAATCCATCTTCATGGTCGTGTCGGCCATCGAATCCGGGGCGGCCATGGCAGGAGCGGCGGCAGCGGCGGAATCGACCGCGGGGGCCTCTTCCTTGGCGGCACAAGCAGAGAGAGCGAGAACAGCGGCGAACAGGGCGATGCGCTTCATGTGGAGACTCCGAGGCGGTGGCGTGTTTGCGCCGTGCGTCAGGAAAGCGCACGGCCCCCTCGGCTGGCACCGACGGGGTTATAGCGGTGGTAATTTACCGTCACAGATCACACTGTCAAGCCAGCCAGCGGGACGACACGGATTGCCAACCGCTGATGCCATAACAGCTTTGGTCGTGTCTGCGTGTTCGTCACTGCGCTGGCGCGCGGTGCCGAATCCGGCGTCGCAAACCGGGCACAATGCCGCGCTATCGCGCGCTGTATCAACAGACGTTTTTCCGTCGCGACGATCCGTCGGTCGCGCCCCCTGCTTGCACCACTCCCAGTCCTGACCCGTGTCCCGTCTCCCTGACACCCTGGGCGCTCTGCGCCGCTCGCACTATGCCACGACTCGACCGCACAGCGTCAAGGATGAGCTGCGCCGCAACCTGATCGCGCGCCTGCGCGAGGGTGGCACGCTGTTCCGCGGCGTGCTCGGCTACGAAGAGACCGTGATGCCGCAGATCGTCAACGCGGTGCTGGCGCGACACAACTTCATTCTGCTCGGGCTGCGTGGGCAGGCGAAGTCGCGCATCCTGCGCGCACTCGTCACACTCCTGGACGAACAGATGCCTGTGGTCGCCGGCAGCGAGGTGAACGATGATCCGTTCGCGCCCATCTCGAAATTCGCCAAGCAGCTTATCGCGGAACATGGCGATGATACGCCGATTGCGTGGGTCGGGCGGGACGCGCGCTACGTCGAGAAGCTGGCCACGCCCGACGTGACCGTCGCCGACATCATCGGCGATGTCGATCCGATCAAGGCGGCGCGCGGCGGTCATATTCTCAGCGACGAGCTGACTATCCACTATGGCATGCTGCCGCGCGCGAATCGCGGCATTTTCGCGCTCAACGAACTGCCGGATCTCGCGGGTAAGGTGCAGGTCGGCCTGTTCAATATCATGCAGGAAGGCGATGTGCAGATCAAAGGCTATCCGGTGCGCCTGTCGCTCGATGTGATGCTTTGCTTCACCGCGAACCCGGAAGACTACACGGCGCGCGGCAAGATCATCACGCCGCTGAAGGATCGGATCGGCAGCGAGATCATCACGCACTATCCGGAGAGTGTGACGCTGGGCATGCAGATCACGCGCCAGGAGTCGTGGACGCAGCGTGATGGTGGGATACCGGTTCGCGTTCCGGATCTCATCGAAGAAGTGGTGGAGCGGGTGGCATTCGAGGCGCGCGACGACAAGCGTATCGACAAGCGATCGGGCGTGTCGCAGCGCATGCCGATCTCGGCGATGGAGAACGTGGTCTCCAACGCGGAGCAGCGCGCGATTCGCGCCGGCGACGACGAAGCGGTGCCGCGCGTGGCGGATGTGTACGCGGCGTTGCCGGCGATCACCGGAAAGATCGAGCTTGAGTACGAAGGCGAACTGGTCGGCGGCGCCGCGATTGCGCGCGAGCTCATTCGTCGGGCGTGCGACGCGACATTGCGCGATCGTGTTGGCGACTTGGACACCGACGAGATCGTGATCTGGTTTGACGGCGGGGGAGCGCTGCAGGTTGCCGACGACGTGTCGTTGCCGCTGGTGCGGCAGGGCTTCGACCTTGTCCCCGGACTGGTCTCGATGGTTACGGCGCTCGGGTTAGCGGAACGCGGCGACGACTCGATGATTGTGGTGGCGTGTGAGCTGGTGCTGGAGGCGCTGGTGGCGCGTCGCAAGATCTCGCGTAACGACGAGGGGAAGTACGGTCGGGCGGAGCGTGAGACGCGTCGCCGCCCGAATCAGGATTTCTTCAACTCCTGATCTCCTCGTAAATCGGCGGGCGGCGACTGACTGCCGCTCGCCAGCTGTGGCCGACGCCGCACGAAAGGAAGGTGCGACTGGAGTTGAATCCGAGTAAACGAAACGGGGGCAGATTCCTTTAGGAACCTGCCCCCGTTTCGTTTCAGCTTCTTACATCAAACCAACTCGGTTCTCGCGGAAGCCGACAGCGACGTGCTCAGACCGACCGACGACGGCGGGCGGCAGCGATGAGGCCGACGAGGCCCGTCGCGAAAAGCGCGTACGTGGACGGCTCAGGAACAACGTTCGTGAACTCGACGTAGCCCTGACCGTCAAACCATGCACGATCGGGAACCGACATCAGGTCGAAGCCGAACGACACGACGTTCTGGTCGAACATCGTGTTGACGGCGTTCGGGCCGGACGACTGCATGTCCGAAACCGTGAGGGGAACGCCCGTGATCGGCTGGAAGGCCGCCACGGCCGGGTTCAGGTTCATGCCGAAGCTACCCGTCGGGTTGCCGGCGAGGTACGTGTCGCTCGTAACGAACGAAGCGAGCGATCCATCGGCCGTGAGCGTGGCGGTCTGCTTACGGATGGTGACCGACGTGTTGATCGACGAGGATCCAACGTCCCACGTCTGCGCCCAGAGCGGCACATTGAACGCGAACTGCGCGTTCACGTTGGCAACCTGGTTCGGGGCGGCAGTGACGGCACCGCTGTACGAGTAGCCAAGGCGATAAATGTAGGCATTGAGGCCGACATCAAACGTCATGGTCGCAGTTCCGTTGATCTGCACGTTGGTGAGGCCAGAGAAGCTGTTCGAGAACGAGCAGCTACGTCCGCCCATGATCGGCCCAAGGCCGATGTCGCACGCACCGACCACGCCCGAGGCACTGTTTAGCGCCACGCCGTTGATCGTGCCCGTCAAGCTCTGCGCCTGAGCGGTGGAAGCGAATGCGCCGGCGATCAAGCCGGCCTTCACGATGTGTCCAAACTTCATTTGAAAATCCTCCGCGAGATTGTTTCGAGACTCGAACTGAGAGGTCTCCGGAACACCGGAGCCACGACTGACCGCCAGCACGATACCAGTCCCGAATCGGGGAGAACATATCGCCCAGAGAGCATTTTCGCCATCCGACCGTCATGTCCCGCGCTGCTATCGTGCATCGAGCGAGCCAGCCTGGGGTCGACCATTGGAAAGTCCGTAACCAGAATCCCAGCCCGTCATCGTGAAAGTAGAGCAAATCGCGGGCCACAGGATGACTTGGGTCACCCGCTACGGCGCATTTCTAATCCCTATCTGGTTTCCGGAACGCTCTTTTGATGTTTTGTGAGACGTGCCACCAAGGCTTCGGGCGGACCGACCGATTTTGTGCGGTTCATATCACAGTTGAGCGTTTCCCCGCAGACGCGCCATGCACCGGCAATAGGTTCAGGCGACCTCAACTATGAAGTACCCGACTCATCCACAAACTCCGGTGTTGCAGGGACGAAGCATCATGTGGGGCACGTTCGCCACAGGTTTCGATGTCGCTCCTTATCGTTTGACGGACTGCACCACCTGCTCCGGCCGCCGTGACATCTTGTTCCGTGGTCGGAAGGCGACCGTCCGGACGGCCCCACACCCGTGACGCCGTACGCGTACCGTCAGTCCTCACACTGCGTCACCATCCTCCCACGTCACTGAACCGTGAAACTGCTTCATATCGTTGGTGCCCGTCCGAACTTCCCAAAACTGGCTCCGGTGCACCGCGCAGCGGCCGCTCTCGGCCTGCAGCAGATCGTGGTGCACACCGGACAGCACTACGATGAAGCGATGTCCGCCGGCTTCTTCCGCGACCTCGGGATCCCGGCCCCTGACGTCAATCTGGAGGTCGGCTCCGGATCGCACGCCGCCCAGACGGCCCGCATTATCGAACGCTTCGAGCCCGTCATCATCGAGCACATGCCGGACTGGCTCGTGCTCTACGGCGACGTGAACTCCACGATGGCCACCGCCATCGTCGCAGCGAAGCTCGGCGTGCGCATCGCGCACGTCGAAGCGGGGCTTCGCAGTGGTGATCGGACCATGCCGGAGGAGATCAACCGTCTGGTCACCGACCGCCTCGCCAACCTGCTGCTTACGCCTTCGCGCGATGCCGACGTGACGTTGCGCGCCGAAGGCGAGCCGGAGTCGGAGATCGTGTTCGTTGGCAACGTCATGATCGACACGCTGTTCGCCTCGCTGCCACTGGCCTCGAAGACCGGATTCGCCGAGCGAATGGGCGCCGACGGCTCGCATGTCGTGGTGACCCTGCATCGCCCGTCAAACGTGGACGACCCGGCCCGACTCGAAGCGCTCGCCCACGCGTTACGCCAGATCGCGGAGTCACGACTGGTCATATTCCCCGCCCACCCGCGCACGCAGGCGCGCTTGCGCGAGACCGGAATTTCACTGGACGGCATCCGGCTGATGGACCCGATCGGTTACCACGAAATGTTGGACGTCGTGCGCAATGCGCACGCGGTAGTGACCGACTCCGGCGGATTGCAAGAAGAGACGACAGCGCTGGGCGTTCCCTGCTTCACGCTGCGCCCCAACACCGAGCGACCGATCACGATCACCGAAGGCACGAACCAGCTCGTGCAGGATCCGCGCGACGTGGCAGCGCTGGTGGCGAATGCGACACGACCCACGACGCTGCGCGCCCCTGAAGGCTGGGATGGCAAAGCCGGCGTTCGTGTGGCCGAAGCGTTGGCAAGCCGTCCGCAGCCGCCGCGGTGACTTACAGCTCGGCGAGGACCGAGGTGCGCGCGGTCCAGATCGCGTAGCCCAGCGTGACCGCGGCGCTCGCGCCGATCGCCCACGCCACGCCAAACGTCCGCGCGGCCGCCCCGACCAACAGCGCGCCCAGCGCGGACGAAAGTCCTACGAACACCAACGAGTAGAACGCCATCAACCGGCCGCGATACTGTTCGGCCACGAGCAGTTGCAGGATGCCGTTGCTCAGCGAATTGAACATGATCATTGCGCTGCCGGTCACGATCAGCAGCGCGTTCGCGACCAGCGCGCTCCGTGTGCACGCAAAGGCGATCAGCAGGGCGGGAAAGATGAGACTCGCGATCGTCAGCACTCGCCCACGACGCCAGTGCGACGCTGGACCAGCGATCGTCAGTGCGCCGATCAACCCGCCGATACCGACCGACGTGAGCAAGCCGCCGTAACCGTCGGCTCCGAGCCCCAGCCGGTCGCGCGCCATGACCGGCATGAGGGTCAGAAACGGTCCGCACAACACGGCACCCACGGTGACCAGCACCAGCAGATCGCGCACCGGTCCGGGTTCGGCGAAGTGCCGAAGTGCTTCCCCGACGCGAGCCGTCGTTTCGCGTACTGTGTCCGCGAGGCCAAGCCACGGGAGCGGGACGGTGGCCATGCCGTCCGCAATGCGAATGCGAAACAGTCCCCACAGCACGGCCACGAAGCTGACGGCGTTGAGCGCAAAGCACCACCCAATCCCGAAGCGATGGATTACAAAGCCACCGATCGCCGGTCCCACCACGCGTGCGAGATTGAAGCCACTGGAATTGAGCGCAATGGCCGGTTGCAGATCAGCCCGTCCAACGAGCTGAATGATCATGCTCTGCCGTGCGGGGATTTCGACGGCCGAACAGAGCCCCTGCACTACCGCGAGCGCCAGCAGCATGGGGACGGTAACCAGTCCCAGCGCTGTCACGCCCCAGAGCACGACGGCCTGTAGCAGAAAGATGGTCTGCGTGATTTTGACGATGCGCAAGCGATCGCTGCGGTCCACAAACGCGCCGGCGTGCATGGAAAAGAGGACGATCGGCAGGGCGCCGATGGACGCGACCGCTCCGACCACCAGTGCGCTGTCGGAGAGCTCGAGGGACAGCCAGCCAAGGGCCATCGTCTGCATCCAGGAACCGATCAGCGACAGCGTCTGACCGATCCAGAAGAGCCGGAAATTCCGATGGGTCCGGAGGACCCGAAATGGATTGAGGGATCGCGCGCCGACTGTCATGCGTACACAATGATGACAGGTCGTGCGTCCGACGGGCAGCTCCCGGCGACCTGATCGAGCAGTTCACGGGCGGGAATTCCCTGGGCCGGGCGTTGAGCGCCCCGGAGATGCGGCGATGCGGTTCCACACGTACACCAAGTTCAACCCACAGCTGGCCGACGCGGTCGACCTGCAGGGATTGTTGGACCAACTCGCCGACTTCCTGCTGCAGTCCGGTTTCGCGGGCGGCGAGCAAGGATATTGGGGCGAGCCCGAAGAGGATGGCGACCGTTCGATGGATGCGCTCAAGCAGGCGATCCTGAAGGCGCTGATCGACAGCAACCAGCTGACGCCGGAGATGCTGCAGGCGCTGCGTGGCGAAGGCGATGAATTTTCCGAGGAAAAGCTCGCGCAATTGCTCGACCAACTCGTGCAACGGCTCGTCGAGGACGGCATGCTCACGGTGAGCGAGCCCGCGCGCATGCCTGCCGGTCATCAGCCGGTCACGGGCAAGGGCTCGCTGGCGCAGGCCGCCGCTAACGACGTCCAGTTCAATCTCACCGACAAAGGAATCGACTTTCTGGGCTACCGCACGTTGCGGCACCTGCTCGGCTCGCTCGGTAAGTCGAGCATCGGCAGTCATGACACGCCGCAGCTGTCGACCGGCGTGGAATCGGACGCCTGGAGCAAGCCGTACGAGTTTGGCGATGCGTTGAATCTCGATGTGCCCGGCACACTGGCGAACGCACTGGCGCGCAACGGCTCGCTGGATGTCCCGATCGATCTGGATTACAGCGACCTGATGGTGCGGCAGTCGGAGTACCGCTCGAGCTGCGCGACGGTGCTGATGCTGGACACGTCGCATTCCATGATTCTCTACGGCGAGGATCGCTTTACTCCCGCCAAGAAGGTCGCGCTGGCGCTGTGCCATCTCATTCGCACACAGTTTCCCGGCGATACGATCCGCGTGGTGCTCTTTCACGATAGCGCGGAGGAAATTCCGATCGCCACGCTGGCCAAGGCGCAGGTGGGCCCGTACCACACGAACACGGCCGAAGGGCTCAAGCTCGCGCGCCGCATTCTCATGTCGCAGAAGAAGGACATGCGGCAGATCATCATGATCACCGACGGCAAGCCGAGCGCGCTGTCGATGCCGGACGGGCAGATCTACAAGAATTCGATGGGACTCGACGGGTACGTGATTGCCGAAACGCTGCGCGAAGTCGCGGCGTGCCGGAAAAGCGGCATCATGATCAACACGTTCATGTTGGCGCGCGACCGGGCATTGGTGGAATTCGTGAAGCGCGTGAGTGAAATCAGTCGCGGTAAGGCGTACTTCACGAACACGATGTCGCTCGGGCAGTTCGTGCTCATGGACTTCCTGCGCAAGAAGACCCGGAGTGTCAGCTGAAGCGCCGGAAATCACATGCACAAACCGCCGCTGAAATTGTAGCGTCGCTCGACCCGGCGGCGTTGCGCGCGTTCGGGAGGCGGTTGCGCGCGTGGTACCGGCAAAATGCACGCGATTTGCCATGGCGCCGCACGCGCGACCCGTACCATGTGTTGGTGTCCGAGCTCATGTTGCAGCAGACGCAGGTGTCGCGTGTGATCGATTACTACGCGCGATTCCTCACACGTTTTCCGACGGTGCATACGCTGGCCGAGGCACCGGTGTCGGAGGTGCTCGACGAGTGGGAAGGACTCGGGTACTACGCGAGGGCGCGCAATCTGCACAAGCTCGCCACGACGGTCGCCAGCTTGGGCACCTCCAACACCGTGATCCCGTCCGACCCGGTCGCGTTGCGTGCGTTGCCGGGCATTGGTGCGTACACGGCGGGCGCGGTGTCGAGCTTTGCCTATGAGCGACGCGCGCCGCTGGTGGATACAAATGTTGCCCGATTGCTGCTGCGCATGTTCGCGCCGAAGTATGCGCCAAAGAGTGCGCTGGGTCAGCAGGTGGCGTGGGCGCTGGCCACGGCGACGTTGCCGCGTAGCGGGCGCCATGCGTGGACGCACAATCAGGCGCTGATCGAACTGGGGGCCCTGCTCTGCACGGCACGCGTAGCGCATTGCGACCGTTGCCCGCAGGCCACCGCGTGCGTCTCCGCGGTGCCACGCCGCCGCATCCAGCGCGAGGCGTAGATTGGTGGCGAGTGCCGCCCAGCCGAGGAGCTTCGCCGTGCAAGTGTTGACGTACCATTCGATTTCCAACGACCCGGGGCCGACCAGCATTCCGCCGAGTGTCTTTCGCGGCCAGATGGCTGCCCTTTCCGAGGCGGGCTATCGCGTTGTGCGATTGTCCGAGTTCGTAGGGTGGATGGCGCGGCGCGTGGAACTGCCGGAGCGTACGGTCGCCATCACGTTCGACGACGGGTTCGTGGACTTTGCTACGGAGGCGGCGCCGGTGCTGCGCGCACACGGTTGGTCGGCGACCGTTTTTCTACCCACGGCCAAGATGGGCGGGCATGCAGACTGGCCGGGCGAACAAACGGCGCCCCTCCGGCCGCTCATGTCGTGGGAGCAGGTGCGTGCGTTACGCGCGGACGGATTCGAGTTTGGCGGGCACAGCGTGACGCACCCCAAGTTGCCGTCGCTCGATGCCGCCACGCTGGCCTCGGAGATCCGGGACTCGCACGCCGAGCTTGAGCGACAGCTCGGCGCAGCACCGGTCACCTTTGCGCCGCCGTACGGTGCGAGCAACGCGGCTGTGCTGGACGAAGTCCGGAAATGGTACCAGCTCTCGTGCGGCACCCGCCTGGCGCGCGTCTCGCCCACCGACGATCCCTTCGATCTGCCGCGCATCGAGATGCACTATTTTCGCGATCTGGCGCGCTGGCGCGCCTATCTGGACGGGCGGGCGGAGACGTATTTCCTCTGCCGGCGCGCGCTGCGCGCGGTGCGGGAGTTCGCGACGCGCGCGGTGTAGCGGTCAGCCGGCGTTGAGGCGTTGCTTCGACGCGATTTGCGCGTCGGCGACCAATTGCAGGAACTGCGGCAGCACGGCGGATTCCGACCAATGGCTACGAAACGCCGTCACGGCGGTCTCGCTCAGTCGCGATCGACGGTCTGGTTCGTCCAGATAGCGATGTAGTGCTTGCTCCAACTCTTCGGGCGATTCGAACAGATCTCCCGCTCCCGCTTTGTCCAGGATTTCCGGGAACGGACCGATCCGCCGCGCCACGACGGGCGTACCCTGACGAAACGCCTCGATGATGATGATGCCGAACGTTTCGAAGCAGACCGAGGGAACGATGAGCGCTGCCGCGTGCCGGTAATAGCGCGAGAGGTCCGCCGGCGTGACGCGGCCCAGAAACTTGATGCGCGGATTGCCCGCGGCGATCACGCGCAGCGTATCGGCGTAGTCGCCGTCTCCGGCGATGAGCAGGTCGGCGCGATCGAAGCGGTCGAAGACGGGCAGTACGTCATCGAGTCCTTTGATTTTCTCCAACCGTCCGACGAACAGAAAGTAGGGCCGATCGTGCGGCGACGTTTCGTTGTCGGGCAGCGGGGCATCGTCGGCGTCGGGAAGGAAGTAGGGCACGACCGTCATGTCGCGCGTGAAGCCGAATTCCTTGTGCTTGGACCGGCTGAACTCGCTCATTGCGACGAACCGATCGACATGTTGCAGTTCGCGCTCCAACATGCCGGTGTAGCGCCACAGTTGCGGCGGCCGGCGGTAGCTGAGCACGCAGCGCAGGCACTCACGCCCGGTGCACACCTCCTTGCCATGCCGCCAGAGCACGTGCGACGGACAGACGAGCCAGTGTTCATGGGCCAGGTAGATCGTTGCGCCGCGACCATAGCGCAGAATGCCCGGGCCGCCCACCAGCGAGATGTTGTTGAAGACGGTCACGTCGAATCGCCCGGCGTCGAGCACCGCTTTGATACGACGTCCGTGCACGACGGGATGCCCGGTTTGCTGGGTCAACAGATTGGACAACACGCCCACGCTGCTGCGCAGGGTGACCACTTCGACCCCGTCATCGGCGAAAGCGGCCGCTGGGGCGCGACCGGCCAGCGTGACGTACGCGTCGCCGTCGTGAATAACGGTGACGTGGTGACCGCGCCGCACCAGCGCCTGCGCAAGCCGGATAATACCCATCCCGTCGCCGCCGAAGTTGTACGGGGGGTAGAACGTGGTGACCATTGCGAAGCGGAGCGGGGCCGTCGTCAACGTCGATCAATCCTGCCGCGAGGGCGTTCGTGGATGGGTGCCGTCCGGGTGCCTCGCACAACGTCGCGACGAGACGTACGATTCTGGTCCGTAATGTGCATCACGGCCCGTCTCATCGTGCGAGATTCCGGGCGAATTCGATTTCCCTATCAGGAAAGATACATGCAGGCGGAGACCGCTCGTTGACCGACCGTCAGGTGATCGCGAGCGAAGCGTTGAGCTCCGAGCATGACCGGTCGGCGACGGTTGCCGCGCCTGCGTCGTCTTCTGCTGACCTGAGTCGAGGATGGCAGCGGGCGATACTCGTGCTACTGCTTGGTGTGTTCGTGGCGCTAGGGTGGTCGGCCCGAGCCAAGATCGAGCTCCGTTCCGGCGATGAGCTCACCTACTTCTCGCTGAGTCAGGCGATTGAGCAGGGGAGCTACCGCGAGATCTATCGCCCGAGTGCGCCGCGGCACATCAAGTATCCTCCGGGTTATCCGGCGTGGCTGGTTGTAGCGCGCGCGGCGGTCGCCGAGCACATCGAATACATCCCGCTCGTCAACTTGCTGCTGGTGGCCAGCGCAATTGCGGTGCTTGTCCTGACGGTACGACGGCTGCCGAGCGATGAACGCGAGGCATGGCAGGGTGGATGGCTGGCGCTCGCGCTGCTCGTCCCGCTCTGCGTCAATCGCGGCCTCCTGCGACTGGGCGGCTCGTACTACTCCGAAGCCCTGTTCATCCTGCTGTGCGTCCTCACACTGGCGGCCACGTTTCGTGCGGACAGAGGGGATCGCCGCTGGGCGTACGTAGCGATCGCGCTCGCATCCGTGACCTTTCTGACGCGAACGGCCGGCCTCGCGATGGTCGCTGCGATCGGCCTGTGGCTGCTGTTCGGCACGCGTCGTTCTCGCGAGTGGTTGGCCTTCGCGGCGGTCAGTGCGCTCTCCGTCGGCGGATGGTTCAGCTATGTGTCTCGCGTCCAGGCGACGGAACCGTCGGTCCGGTCATACGCCTTCGACATGGGGCTCACCCCCGGTCGTGTGCCGACGAGCGGCGATCTGGGAATTGTCGCACGGTCGTGGGTGTCGTTGCACGAGTATGGCCTGTACGCCGCACCGATCGACCTGTCGCTTCGCGCGGGCGACGAGCCGACCGTACGTGCGCTTCCGTTGCTGCTGCTGTTCTTTGTCGGCGTGCCGTTCGGTCTCTGGATGCTCTGGTCGCGCTGGCGTGCGGCGGCGTTGTTTCTTGTGTGCTACGTCGGCGTGCTGCTCGCCTTCCCGTACCGGGACTTCCGACTCATAGTGCCGGCCCTGCCAATACTCCTGCTGGCGTCGGCGGTGGGCACTTGGGGGATGACGGAGCGGCTGCCGACGACGGTTCGACGAAGCGCGCGTCTCGTGTACGTGCTCGTGCTCGTCGTGGCCGGCGCGCGGGGTTCCGCGCAGATGGTCGAGCGGGCGAACGGGTGCGACCGCACCAACCCGTTCGACAGCGCGCAATGCTACGACAGGCAGACGCGCGATCTGGTCTCGGCCTCGCGCTACCTCGCGTCGCAATCGCCGCCCGAGGCCGCGTCGCTGGCGTGGCGCGCCACGTCGGTCGCGTTCCTGAGCCAGCGGAAGGTCGAGAGCGCGCTGATCGTGACGCAGGCGCCACCGGACAAGTTCGGCGACCTCGCGCGGTCCCGTGGCATCAGCACCGTGGTGTTAACCGGGATGCACGATTTCGAGACGCGTCAGTTGGCGGACGCATTGATCGCCTCCTGCGCCGAGTTCACGGTCGCGTCACAACTCCCGGCCGGCGGTCTGATACTGGCGACCAGCGTGGCGCCGTATCCGGACGACAATGCGTGCGAGGCGCTTGCGACCTTTCGTCGCACCTTTCGTCGATAAGAAAGCGCTGGCGGCGTTAGCGGGTACGTGCGGCCTCGGCGAGCGCGTCGAGTGTGACGCGGGAGGCGCGTGACCAGGTCAGCGCATTTGTGCGCGTGATCGATGTTCTGGCCATCTGTGCGCGCGACGGTTCATCTGTCGCGAGTCGCACCATCGCGTCTGCCAACGCGGCATCATCGCCTGGCGCCACGAAAAGTCCAGCGCCTTCCAGCAATTCCGGGAGCGGACTGGCCGTGGTCGCGATAACGGGACAGCCGCATGCCGCTGCTTCGACGGCCGGAAGACCAAAGCCCTCGGCCAGCGAGGGGAGCAGCAGTGCCAGTGCGCCGGTGTGCAGATGACGGAGTTCTTCGTCGGGCAGGAATCCGGTCCAGTGCACGAGGGCATCAGTGCCTGCCGCGCTGATCGCATCGCGAATGTCCTGATGATTGCTCAGAAAGGCGTCGCCACTGAGTTTTCCCACGAGCAGCAGGTGCGGGGCGTCGGCGCCGAGTCGGGCCGCGAGGGCGCCGTGTGTTCTGACGATAGCCGGCACCCGTTTGTGCGGACTGAAGCCGCCCACGTAGGTCATCCAGCGGGCACCGGCCGGAACCCCCACGCGGGCCGCCGCGGCAAGCACGTCTGCAGGTGCGCTCGGTGTGTATATCGCCGCCGGTGCCTCTACGGCAACGCGCAACCGCGAGCGGGCCACACCAAGCACGTCTACCAACTCGCGTGCGGCGTAGTCGCTGACCGTGAGCACGATGCGGCATTGGGTGAGTGCGAGCCAGACCTTGGCCTTCCAGAACAGGCGTGCGCGCCCACTCGGCAGGGTGAGTTCAGGGAAACGTTCCGCAATCGCATCGTGCACCGTGACGATGGCCGGTAACCCGGGCGGGAGCGGGAAGTAGGTGTAGACGCTGGGCGAGAAGAACACATCGAGCGTCTCCCCCCAGACCGCGCGCGTGAACCGGAGAATGTCGGCCGGGCCGCGGTTGCCGTCGGCGCTGGCGGCGTCGGTGGGGGCGACCGATTGCGGGACGCGCACGACGGTGACGTTCGGGGCGACCAGATCCCACTGCCGCTCGACGGCGCCGTCGATGAAGCAGACGAAGGTGTGCTCGGGGGCCATGCGGACCATCTCGCGCAGGAGTTCCTGCGTGAAACGACCGTAACCGCGCCCGTTGGCCCAACACGACGCATCGACGCCGATTCGCAAGCCGCGTGCATCCTGTGTGCCCCTTCGCTCCATTCCCGCCCCCTGATTTGTGTCCACCGGTGTCGGACGAACGCGGATAGTATACGTTACGGCCCGAGCGCCCCGGAGTCCCTCTTCAGTGCTGACGGACTGACACCTTTTCGCTGCCGATTTCGGCGCAAGCAGGCTTCGAATGACGATGAGACTTGGCGTGGTGGGGGCGGGCACGATCGGCCGGCTGCGCGCTGACAGTATCCGCGAGGGCGCGGGCACCGAGCTCGCCGCCGTGTGCGATGTGTCGGCGGAGGCGGCCGCAGCGGCCGTGAAAGGGAGCAGCGCGGTGACGGTGGCCGATCTGGACGCGTTCCTGCGCGTCCCGATGGACGCCGTGGTGATCTCGTCGCCGATTCAGCTCCACGAGGAACAGTGCCTGGCCGCCTTCGACCGCGGGCTGCACGTGCTCTGCGAGAAGCCGCTGTCGAACACCATCGAATCGTGCGAGCGCATCATCGCGGCGGCGCAGAAGGCGAACCGCATTCTCGCGGTGGGCTTCAACCTGCGCTACTACCCGGCCATGCAGTACGTGCGAGAGATCGTGGATGCCGGACGCATCGGGCCGATCGATCACATTCGTATCTTCGGTGGGCATGACGGCCTGGCCAACTTCCGCGCCGACTGGCAGTATCGCGCGCCGGTGTCGGGCGGCGGCGCAATGATGGACGTGGGTATTCACATGTCTGATCTGGCGCGCTACTTCCTGGGTGAAATCACCGACGTGTACGGCATGATGTCGGAGTCGGTGTGGAACGTGCCGGGCTCGGAGGACAACGCGGTGGCGGTATTCCGTAACGCCGCAGGCGTTGCGGCCACCTACGAAGCCACGTGGACCGAGTGGAAGGGATATCAGGCGGCGATCGAAGTGTACGGGCCGCTGGGTATGGTGCGCGGGTCGTACGCGCCGATGTCCAACATCCTGATTACGCACAGCAAACCGGGCGCGCCGCGCACCACCGAACGCAAGCGTTACGTGGACGTAATGGTGCGGGAGAAGCTCAAGGGGTGGACGACGACCACACGGCTGACCTTTGACGGTGAGCTGGCGGACTTTCTGGCGCGTATCGCCGGCCGGCCCAGCGGGGCGCTGGCGGACGGCTACGCGGGGTTGCGCACGCTGCAGATGGCCGACGCGGTGCGCCGCAGTTCGCAGACCCGTGAGGCGGTGCACCTCGCACCGCTCGGCTCCATGTGGACATGAGCGTGACGTTGGCGCAGTCCGACCGGGCCGCGGATCCGCTGTTGTCCGTGATCGTGACGATCGTGGAAGGTGGCGGGGCCGTGCGGCGACTGCTCACGGCGCTGACCACGCAGCACGATGCGCCGCCGATGGAGATTCTGGTGCCGTACGACGCGAGTGCGGAAAAACACGTGACACTCGCGTCGGACTTTCCGACCGTTCGTTTTCTGCCGCTGGGCGTCGTGGCCACCGAACAGCCGATCACTTCGGCCGGTGGTGAACATGAGTTGTTCGACCGGCGGCGGGCGGCGGGATTGGCTGCAGCGACCGGGGAGCTGATCGCCATCGTGGAAGATCGCGGCGCGCCGCGGCGCGATTGGGCGCGCACGGCGGTGCGATTGCATCGTGAGTTGCCGCACGGCGTGATCGGCGGCGCGATCGATCCGGAGCCGACCACGTTGGCAGGATGGGCGGTACACGTGTGCGATTTCACGCGCTACACGTCGCCGTTCGAGAGTGGTGCACGCGACTGGGTGAGCGACGTGAACGTGGTGTACAAAAGGCGCGCACTCGAACAGACACGTACCCTGTGGCGCGATCGGTATCAGGAGCCGATCGTGCACTGGTCGCTGCAGCAGCAGGGCGACACGCTGTACCTGTCGAACGAGCTCGTGGTTGAGCATCATCGTGAAGGGGTGCCGCTCGGACAGTTGCTGAATGAGCGCTATCACTGGGGGCGACTGTTCGGCGCCATCCGCGCACGACAACTGGGATTGGGTAAGCGGATAGTGCTCAGCGCTGCCGGTCCGTTGATTCCCTTCACCGTGCTGGCGCGCCATGGCCGTGCGCATGCGGCCAAGGGGAATGGTGTGCGTTTCGTGCTCGCGTCGCCGGCCGTGCTGTTGTACCTCGTGGCGTGGACTGTGGGCGAAGTGTCGGGGATTCTGACCGCACGCGCCTGAATGGGCGGGCGCGAATGAGTACCGGCGCGTCCTCCGTCGGACGTCGCTTTCTCACGCTGGGCGTCGGCGAGATCGCGTCGCGGTTGTTCGCGTTCGTCGCCAGCGTGTATCTGGCGCGTACGCTGGGTGCCTCGGTGTACGGCGTGGTGGCGGCAGCGACGACGGTCATGCTCTATCTGGCCTTCGTGGCCGACTGCGGCATGGATATGCTGGGAGTGCGTGAGGTCGCCCAGCACCCCGATGCGCTGCCCACGACATTGCCGCCGATTCTCGGGGCGCGTTTGCTTGTGGCCGTCGCCCTGATTGCCATCACGGTACCGGCGGCGCTGGTCTGGCTGCCCAGACCGGATGGGCCGGTGCTGGCGATGTATTCCGTCACGCTCATTACCGTTGCGCTGGGTACACGCTGGGTGCATCTGGGGCTCGAGCAGGCGGCCAACGCGTCGTGGGCACGTGTGATGAACGAGGTGACGGCGGCAGCGTGCGTGCTGCTGTTCGTGCACACGCCGTCCGACCTGCTGCGCGTACCAATGGCGCAGGTGATCGGCGAGACGCTTGGTGCGATTTTTCTGTTTCGTACGTTACCGGCGGCTGTTCGGAAGTTCCGCGTCGAGCTGCGCCCCGGCGTGATCACACCGCTGCTGCGGCGGTCATGGACCGTGGTGCTGCACGGATTGTTGGGGCTGGCCATCTTCAACAGCGACTTCCTGTTTCTACGCACGATGCAGGGGAGCGAAGCGGTGGGCTACTATGCCGCCGCGTATACGCTGATCAGCTTTTCGCAGAACCTCGGCGTGGCCTACACCATGAGCCTGATTCCGAGCATCACCCGCGTGCGCAACGACGCGACGGCAGCGCGTGCGCTGTTTGACGGCGCGATGGCGCAGGTGATGGCAGGGGGACTGCCGGTAGCGATTGGCGGCGTGCTCGTAGCGGGACCGCTGGTGGCGCTGATTTATGGCGCCGGATACACGGCGAGCGTACGCCCGTTGCAACTGTTGCTGCTGGTCATTCCCGTGGCGTTACTGCGCAACGTGGCACAGGGCGTGTTGCTGGCCAACGAGCGTCCTGATCTCATGTTGCGTACTGCGGCTTGGGCGGCGGGGGCGAACGTGGTGCTCAACGTGGTGCTGATTCCGCGCTGGGGAATGGAGGGCGCCGCCGTGGCCACCCTCGTCACCGAGGCGGCGCGTACTGTGCTGGCGCTGCGCTATGCCGCTCTGCTCGGGCTGCCCATGACGCCGCTCCGGCGGTTCGTACGCATTGCGGTCGCCGCCAGTGTCATGGGCGCCTGTGTGTATTTCGTCGCTGACCGGTCGGTCTTCATCAGTATTCCCGTGGGTGTGGCCGGTTATGTCGGTGCACTGCTGGCCGTGGGTATCATTCGCCTGCGGCGCGGCGCGTTGCCGCAGATCAGGCTCTGAGCGATCAGAGATTGACGACAGGCTGCGTGCCACTGGTCCATTCACCATTTCCGTTCATCCGTGACTGATTCCCACACACTGCATCCGGCACTCACGATCGTGGTGCCATCGGTCAATGGACTGCACGATCTCGTGCCTTGTTGCGAGGCGCTCGATGCTGTGCGCGCCCGTCTGCCGCTTGAGGTGCTGGTCGTGGACCGGCTGGGCGGTGAGGTGGCCGACACCATGCGACGGCGCTTTCCGTGGGTGACGCTGCATGCCATGCCGCGCGACAGCACGATTCCCGAGATGCGCGATACGGCGTTTCGCATCGCGCGTGCGGACGCAATCGCGGTGATCGAGGATCATGTGATTGTGCCGCCGCAGTGGGGCGAACGGTTGCTGGCTGCGTTGGCTGAAGGACACGACGTGGTGGGCGGACCGATCGAGAATGCGGCGACCGGACGGCTGCTGGACTGGGCGACGTTTCTGTGCGAGTACAGCGCATGCCTGCCGCCGCTCCCTGAGGGCGAGGTGCCGTGGCTGCCGGGCAACAACGTCGTGTACCGTCGCGACGTGCTGCAACGGTTTTTGCACGTCACGGCCGAAGGCGCCTGGGAAAACCGTCTGCACGACGCGATGCGCGAGCACGGTGTCCGGTTGATCTGCAAGGCGGAACTGCTGGTGGGGCACAAGAAGCATTTCGGCCTGTTCGAGTATGTCGGTCAGCGGTTCCTGTATTCGCGATCGTACGCCGGTGCGCGCATGCGCGGAAAGTCGCTGCCGGCACGACTGGCAACGGGTGCGGCGGCGCTGGCGTTGCCGCCGCTGCTGCTGCTGCGCATCACGCGCAGTCTGCTCGGCAAGCGGGTCCCGATGGGTCGCGTGCTGGCCACGCTCCCGTTCATCGGGATGTTTGTGGTGTCGTGGGGGCTGGGCGAGGTCGTGGGCTACTGGACCGGCGCCGGCGACGCGCTGTCACGCGTGCGTTAGGCCAGGACGACGCGCGGTGCCCTTCACTCTCTCGCACCCGGCCGCGATCGTGCCCCTGCGCCGATGGGTGGGCGCGAACCGGCTCCCGCTCGACGCCCTGGTGATGGGGACCATGACGCCCGACTTCGAGTACCTGCTGCGACTGGAGCCGCTCGCGCTGATCAGTCATTCGTGGCGCGGACTCGTGGTATTCTGTCTTCCCATCGGCGCGGTGACTCTGGCGGTGTGGCTATGGCTGTTGCGACCACCGGTGCGCCATCTGCTTGCCCTTCCCGTTCAGCAGGAGCCGTACCGCGTAGACACCGGCTGGTGGAGCCGCGCCATGGTGGCCATCGCCATCGGCGCCGCAACACACATTATGTGGGACGCCTTCACGCACCGGGATGCGTGGGGACCGGTGCTGTTGCCCGTGCTGCGTACGACGGCCTTCACGTTGGGCGGCATGACCGTGCCGTGGTACAACGTACTGCAGGTGGTCAGTTCGGTGGTCGGCGGCGCGATCGTGCTGCACTGGACCGTTCGACAGTTGCGGGCGAACGGCGCATGGCCGGATGCGGTCACGACTCGCTGGCGCCGGCGCACATGGCTGATGCTGGCGCTCTGCGCGCTCGCCGCCGGCGCGTGGAACGCGAACCGCCGCGGCATGATGAAAGACAAGACGCGCTCGAAGATTGTTATCGGGCGCGTCGTGGTTGGCGCGATGAGCGGACTTTCGCTGGCGCTTGTCGGCTACGCGCTGGTGGCGCGACGCACCATGCGCCAGCCCTAGCGCAAACCGCTCCTACATGTAGCCGTCGCGGCGCAGCGTTTCGAGTCCGCCGCCGTCTTCTTTGTCCTGGGCACGACCGGCGCGTTCGGCGACTCGCGCGAACTTTCCGCTGCGCAACTCTTCGATGATCTCGAGTGGGTTGCGCGACGGCGATGCGACCTTGTTGGTGCAGACGCCGCAGCCGAGCGAGCGATAGCGCATCTCGTCGCCCTGATTGTAGTACAACGGCACGGTGGGAATCTTCTCGCGCTCGATGTACTCCCAGATGTTGAGCTCCGTCCAGTCGAGGAGCGGATGGATACGCACATGCGTGCCCGGTGCAAACTCCGTCTTGTATTGGTTCCAGAACTCGGGCGGCTGTTCGCCGACGTCCCACACATTGCTTTCCGTGCGAGGCGAGAAATAGCGCTCCTTGGAGCGGCTCCCTTCTTCGTCGGCCCGCGCACCGACAATGACACCCGTGAACGGTTCGCGGTTGCTATCCACTTCGTACACACCGGTACGCAGGTTGAGTCGCATACGAACGCCTGCACCGCTGAGCGTATCCTTGAGCGCCTGCGTCTTGAGCAGGCCACAGCAGGTAATGCGATCCACCGCGCCATCGGGGAATGTACGCTTGGCATCGAGCGCTTCCCGGTTCTGGCCGACGATCATCGTCAACTTCCATTCCATCGCCAGCCGGTCGCGATACTCGATCATCTCCGGCAGCTTGTACGACGTGTCGATGTGCACCAGCGGAAACGGCGCATGGCCGAAGAACGCCTTCCGCGCCAGCCAGAGGAGGACCGTGCTGTCTTTGCCGATCGACCAGAGCATGCACAAACTCTTGAAGTTGGCATACGCTTCGCGAAAAATATGAACGCTGCGGTGTTCGAGTTGATCCAGATGCTGGCTCATGCAATACGTCCCCGGGTGCGTCTCGACTGCACAAGCGCGAGCACCTGTTGCGTCGCCTCCTGCACCGAAACTTTCGTCGTGTCGATCACCAACTCAGCCTGCGTGGGCGGTTCGTACGGATCGTCGATGCCGGTGAAATTCGGAATCTCGCCGCGGCGTGCCTTGGCGTAGAGTCCTTTCACATCGCGCGCCTCGCAGACTGCGAGCGGCGTGTCGACGAAGACTTCGATAAAATCGGAACACATGGCGCGTACGGCCTCGCGCGACTCGCGATACGGCGATACAAACGACGCAATGACCAGCACGCCATGTTCTTCGAGCCGACTGGCCATGAAGCCCATGCGGCGTACGTGCGCGTCACGGTCCGGGCGCGTGAAGCCGGTGGCCGGAAAGACGGAGCGCACGGCATCGCCGTCCAAGTGCTCGATCTTTTCTCCACTCGCCGTCAGCTGCTGTACCACTTCCTGCGCGATGGTGCTCTTGCCCGACCCCGAGAGTCCGGTGAACCAAAGCACGGAACCGGTGGGCTGTTTGCGACCGAATGACACGCGATCCCAGACACGCTCGTGCAGCCAGAACAGGCCGATCTTTGAGACGAACTCCATGGCACCGACAAAGAGCGATACGGCCCATCGCCGCGTGAACGCGAAGACGATGATCGAGGTCGCGATGGTGCCGAGGACTCGCCAACTGACGGCCTTGATCACACTGCGCGTATGCGACTCACGAGTCGTCACGCGGTCTCTCCGGCTGCGGTCACGCCGAGCACGAACGACAGCTGCTTGAGCGTCGGCGTGTTGTACACCAGCGGCGAGACACGCGGCTCGCCGGCCGACGCATATCGATACACACAGTCGCCCGCCGCGACGTCCCACTCCATCGTCGGTCCGAGTCGCGGATACAAATGCGCCTTGCCTTCGGCCACCAGTCCGAATTTCAGTGAACTTCCGGCCGGCAGCCGTGACGCGACGTGCAGCGTTGCGAGGTACGATTCGAGTTCGGCCGATGGATGCGAGCGGCTTTCGACGATCGTGACGCCCTCCGCGCCGGGCGCCAGCGGCCCGAACAACTGCACCGCGGCCGTATCCGTGTCGTGCTTCCAGCTGCCGAGACCGCGTCCCGCCGCGTACAGCACATCGAGCGCGGGCGCGAACACGACGCCGAGCACCGGCACGCCGTGATCGATGAGTGCGATGTTGACGGTGAACTCGCCGTTCCGATGAATGAATTCCTTGGTGCCGTCGAGCGGATCGACGAGCCAGAAGCGAGGCCAGTCCTTGCGCAGCTCGTACGGCGGGATCTCTCCCTCCTCCGAGATGACCGGAATGTCGGGAAACGCGGTGGCCAGGGCCGCGGCGATGACGGCGTGCGCCGCGTGATCTGCGGCCGTGACCGGACTCGCGTCTGATTTGTGTTGCGCGGCCACCTGGGCGTCGCCCGGCGCACCGTAATGCGCCATGGCGGCCGCGCCGGCGCGACGCGCGATCTCCATCAGCAGATCGAGCGATTGCCGGCTCACATCAGCGCCACTGCCCAGCGTCGGATTTACCATGGCCGGAAGATGATGCCCTTGTCCTGCAGGAGGCGCTTCACCTGCTCGACGGCGGTGGGATCGTCGGGGTCGGGGATGAGCAGGTCATGCGGCAGATCGCTCGCGCCGGCATCGCCCACCCACACGACCTCGATGCGATCGGCGTCGACCGAGGTGCGGATCAATTCCAGATCCGTCTGCGTCAGTTCGGCGGCGGTGACGATGAGAATTACGCCGGCGTCGAGCATCAGGTTCGCAATCTCCGCGAGGCGGCGCAGATGCTCGCGTCGTTGTGCGTCCCCGCGATCGATGTCGGCATCCACGCCGTAGAGCACGTTCCCGATACCGAGGAAGTACACGATGTTGCCGAGGTCGAAGAGGCGACGCTCGACATCCTTGGCGAGCCCCTTGCGGTCCGAGCTTGCTTCGCCGGTCATGAGGAGCAGTGTGGGCCGCTGACGGTAGCGCTCCGCTCGCGACTCACTCGAAATGTTGCTCGGCTCCCATTTGTAATTACGCAACAGCACACGCTCGCGCACGCCGGTCATCGTGTCGGAGAGCGCTTCGCGCACGATGCCCCCGCCACGGATCTCGAAGTCGTCGATGAGCACGAATCGGCTCGTGGAGGCGAGTTCGTCGGCCAGATCGAACCCGATCGCGCGGCTTGTGCGCAGGGTCAGTTCCGCGACTTCGTGCCGGTCGACGCGATTCTTTTGATTGTCCACCTCGAGCGAGGAGGCATCGAGGACACGATGGATCTCTTCCACGCGCGCTTGCACGCGCGCCGCGCCGAGCTTCAGCACGTAGTCCTTGTGCTGCACCAACGGTTTTTTGCCCAGCCAGAAGACGGAGGCGCGCAATCGTGTGGTGACATGCGGGCGCTTTTCGGTGGCCAGCGAGGCCAATTCTCCACGCGCCACGTAGATCTGCTCGGCGAGCGTGAACCCGGTGGCTTCACCGGCGACCGCGCTGTCGAGCGGTTCGTGATTGAACGCTTCGATGCTCTTGACTGTGGATTTCTTGCCTGAGGGGTAGAAGACCACTTCGTCGCCCACGGCAATGCGACCGCTATCGATCGAACCGGCAACGATGCGCCGGTCATCGCCCTGCCCCGTGAACTTGTAGACGTCTTGCACTGACATGCGAAACGGCTGATCCGTTTCCGGCGCGTCGGCACGGAACTGGTCGAGCTGCTCGAGCACGCAGGGGCCGGTGTACCACGACATCGCGGTGGCGCGCGTGGTGATGTTGTCCCCCTCGCGTCCACTCACCGGAATGAAACCATCAGGAATGACGTTCAGGCGTCCGAGGAATTCGCGGTACTCGGTCTGGATCCGCTCGAACACGGCCTGATCGTAGTCGACCAAGTCCATCTTGTTGACCAGTACCACCAGCTGCTTGATGCCCAGCATGGACATCATGTAGCCGTGCCGCCGCGAGTTCTCCTGGACTCCTTCCTTGGCATCAATGACCAGCAGGGCCGCTTCGGCGCGCGCGGCCCCCGTGACCAGATTGCGCAGGAACTCGATGTGGCCCGGCGCATCGATGATGATGTACGGGCGATACGCCGACTGGAAAAAGACGCGCGCCGCATCGATCGTGATGCCTTGCGCCTGTTCGTCCTTAAGGGCATCGAGTAGAAAGGCGTACTCGAACGGCTTGCTGTTCCGTGCGCAATTTGCCCGTACCGCTTCGAGCTTTCCGTCGGGAAGCGAGCCGGTATCGGCCAGCAATCGGCCGATAATGGTACTCTTGCCGTGATCGACGTGACCACCGATCACCAGATTGAGGCGCCGCCCGGGCGCGGAAGTATTGGACATCGTATACTGATAGGGTAGGACCGACACTCACGGGACTCGACGTCTTGCCCACTGGGCGCGTCACAACAGCAAGGATCGTGCGACCCCACACCGGCGAGAAGTTAGACTGGATCTGCGCGCGTTGCCATGCTTGTTGCCCTGTCGTCTATCGCACGCCCAGTCGTCCGCCATGCAGAACCCACCCCACGAGCGCGTACCGCGTAACATGACTTCGACCGAGCCACGTGCCACAACTGTTGATAGCTGGTCGGCCTCGCGCGCGTTCTGGTGGCTGTTGGTGGGAGGGGCGCTGGCTGGTGGGCTGGGCGAAGCGTCGGTGATTCTGACCGCACGGGTGTTGCTCGATCGCTTCACCCTGTTCAACCCGCAGGGGCTGTGGCTGGCACCGCTGGCCAATGTTCTCGTCCTGCTCGTGCCGTTTGCGCTCGTCTGGCTGATTGCCCGCCGGCGGAGTGCGCAGACCGCGATTCTGGCCGTCACCTTCTGCGCGACGCTGGCCGCCGTCATCGAGCCGCTCTTGGTACTCGGCGACCGCCTCCACCCCATCGCGCTCGTGGTGCTCTCCGGAGGCATTGCCTCACAGATGGTGCGTTTTGCGCGTGCACGGCCGGCCGCGTTTGCACGGCTGGCCCGCGGCGTAACTTCGGCCCTGCTGCTCGTATCCGCGCTCGGCGGCATCGGCTTCAACGGCATGCGCGCGGTGCGTGAGCGACGTGCCCTGGCCGCGCTGGGCAGCGCGGCCGAGGGATCACCCAACATCCTGTTGCTGGTGCTCGACACCGTGCGGGCGCTGTCACTCAGCGCGTACGGGTACAACCGCGACACCTCGCCGTTTCTCGCTGAACTGGCCGCGCAGGGTGCGCGATTCGATCGCGCGATCTCGCCCGCGCCGTGGACGCTGCCGTCGCACGCGACGATGTTCACCGGTCGCTATCCGCACGAACTCTCGGCCGGCTGGAGCACCCCGTTGGACGGCACTGAGCCGACCCTTGCGGAGCGGCTGACGTCGCA